>NZ_JAOCDF010000010.1:0-85052 GCF_029840775.1 Empedobacter sp. GD03865 | reverse complement strand
TTAAACTTACTTTAATTATTTCAACAATCTGTTTTGGTCAAAAAATAATTGTTAATAACCAAGAGTATACAGGAAGATTGACTTGGGATGATTTCAAAGGGAAAATTGACAATAACTCTTCTTTTACAGCTTACACTTCTTATAAGTTTCGTACAAAAATAGAAAGTGTAAAAACTGAAGGGGATTCAATTACCATCAATGGTTTTGAAATTATCTTAGAATTAGATCAAACTAAATCGTGGGCAAAAATGAATAAAGTCACAGACAATCTATTGATTCATGAGCAAGGACATTTTGACATAGGAATTTTAACTATTAAAGAAATATTAAAAAAGTATAAAACAACAAAATTTACTACGAGTAATTTCAATATAACTCTTCAAAATTTAATTAAAGAAGTTTCAAAAAAATATAATGATATGGCAATTAAATATGATAAAGAAACAAACCATTCTGCAAATGTAGTTCAGCAACAAAAATGGAACATTTTCTTTTCTAAACAGTTATCTATATACGATTAATCTTTAATAAGAGTTTAAACAAAAAAAATCCGTTCAATAGTTTTGAACGGATTTTTTTTATCTTAATTAGAATAAACTCTTAAACATCAATTTTTGCATAGTGTGCATTTTTCTCGATAAACTCACGACGAGGCGGTACATCATCACCCATCAACATAGAGAACACGCGATCTGCTTCTGTCGCATTATCAATTGTTACTTTACGCAACGTTCTGTGCTCTGGATTAAGAGTTGTATCCCATAATTGCTCTGCGTTCATTTCCCCAAGACCTTTGTATCGTTGAATTGTAACTCCTTTACCAGAACCATCTGTAGAGAATTCGGCAGTTAAACGCTCACGATCTTTTTCGTCCCAAGCATATTCTGCTTTCGCTCCTTTTTTAATTAAATATAAAGGTGGCGTTGCAATATAAATATGTCCTTGCTCAATCAATTCTTTCATGTAACGGAAGAAGAATGTCAAAATTAATGTCGCGATGTGAGAACCGTCGACATCGGCATCGGTCATAATCACAACTTTATGATAACGCAATTTCGAAATATTAAGCGCTTTCGAATCTTCTTCAGTTCCAATTGTTACACCTAAAGCTGTATATATATTTTTAATCTCTTCGTTATCCAAAACTTTGTGCGCCATCGCTTTTTCAACATTTAAGATTTTACCACGTAATGGTAAAATTGCTTGAAAATGACGATCACGACCTTGTTTTGCCGTTCCTCCGGCAGAATCTCCCTCGACTAAGAATAACTCAGACTCTTCTGGTTTACGAGAAGAACAATCCGCTAATTTTCCTGGCAATCCACTTCCTCCCATTGGGTTTTTGCGTTGTACCATTTCACGAGCTTTCTTCGCTGCCTGACGAGCTTTTGCTGCTAAAATTACTTTATCAACAATTTGTTTTGCTTCTGTTGGATTTTCTTCTAAGAAATTCGTTAACATTTCTGCTACGATTTTATCAACCGCAGGAGAAACTTCAGAGTTTCCTAATTTCGTTTTCGTTTGTCCTTCAAATTGAGGCTCCATTACTTTTACCGAAATAACTGCTGTTAATCCTTCACGGAAATCATCTCCAACGATTTCAACTTTTTCTTTTGCAAGATTAAAGTTTTCTTCGGCATATTTTTTCAATGTACGTGTCAATGCACGACGGAAACCAGATAAATGTGTTCCACCTTCGTGTGTATTGATGTTATTTACATACGAATGTACATTTTCGTTATACGATGTATTGTATCGCATTGCAACCTCAACTGGAATTCCATCACGTTCTCCTTCCATAAAGATTACTTTGTCCATGATAGATTCGCGGCTACCATCAATAAACTCAACAAATTCTTTTAATCCTTCTTCAGAATGAAAAGTTTCTGTAACAGGATTTCCTTCAGCATCTTTTTCGCGTTCATCAACCAATACAATATTGATTCCTTTGTTCAAGAAAGCTAACTCACGCAAACGATTTGCTAAAGTAGAATAGTTATATGTTTGTACTTCTTGGAAAATTGTATCATCTGGCGTAAAAGTTACTGTTGTACCACTTTTATCAGTCGTTCCAACTTCTTTTACATCGTACAAAGGTTTCCCTTTCGAATATTCCTGAATATATTGTTTTCCGTTCTTGAAAACTTCTGCCGATAAATGGTTAGAAAGTGCATTAACACACGAAACTCCAACACCGTGCAAACCTCCAGAAACTTTGTACGTATCTTTATCAAACTTACCACCTGCACCAATTTTCGTCATTACAACTTCTAATGCAGATTTTCCTTCTTTTTTATGTAAGTCGACAGGAATACCACGTCCGTTATCTTCGACACGAATCGAGTTTCCTTCTAAAATTGTTACCTTGATTGTATCACAGTATCCTGCTAAAGCTTCATCAATAGAGTTATCAACAACCTCGTAAACTAAATGGTGTAATCCTCTAACTCCGACGTCTCCAATGTACATCGATGGACGAAGACGTACGTGCTCCATTCCTTCTAACGCTTGGATATTATCCGCCGTATATGTGTTATTACTCATAATATGTCTCTAACTTTTTAAAACAAACAAATATAGTCAATTTTGACGAGAAAACCTCTTAAAAAGAACTTAAAGTATTGGATAAAATAACGTTTTAAAGATTCATTTTTTGGATTAATTCAATAATTGTTAAAATAAAAAACCGAAATCGAATTGACTTCGGTTTTCAAGTATATAATTTCTATAAATTAAATATCTTTCTTTTCTAAATAAACGACTTTTTTCGTTTCGAAGAAATCTTCGTCAAAAAAGTTTTGAATATCAAACAAAACAGCATTTGGAAAACCTGCTAATTCTTCTGTCAAATCACCTCCTTTTAGATATAATAAGCCATTAGGAAAAGGATTAATCACTTCTTTTTTAAATTTTCCTCGAATCCATTCTGCGAATCTTGGCATTGCTGTCACCGCACGAGAAACCACAAAATCGTATTTATCTGTTAATTCTTCGGCACGTTTTTGTTCTGCTTTTACGTTCGTCAAACCTAAACCGTCAGCCACACCTTTTACAACCTTGATTTTTTTTCCGATAGAATCCACCAAATGAAACTGAACATTCGGAAACAAAATTGCCAACGGAATTCCTGGTAAACCACCTCCAGTTCCTACATCCAGAACAGAAGAACCATCTGCAAATTCCATCACTTTTGCAATCGCTAAAGAATGTAAAATATGGTTCGTATAAATTTCATCAATATCTTTTCGAGAAACAACATTGATTTGATCGTTCCATTCTTTGTACAAATCACCAACTTTCGAAAATTGTTCGATTTGTTTTTCCGTTAAATCAGGAAAATATTTTAAAATTAAATCAATCATTGCTTAAATAATTTCTGAAACTCGCTGACAAACGTAATCTAACAACTTTGTATCGTCTTCTGTAAACGGATTAATTTTGTGCGAATCGATATCAATTTGACCAATATTTTCTCCATTTTTGAAAATTGGAACAACAATTTCAGCTTTCGTTTCTATTGAACAAGCCAAATAATTATCTTGTGCATAAACGTCTGGCACAACAAAAGTTTCGTTAGATTCTGCCACTTGCCCACAAATTCCTTTACCATAAGGAATTATTGTATGATCGGTAGCTGCACCAACATAAGGTCCAAGTTTTAGTTCATTTTTATCTCCATTCTTGAAATAAAATCCCACCCAATTATAGTATTCAACTTCGTCACTCAACAATTGACAAATCTTTTGTAATCTATCTTCCGTAGAAATTGCGCTATCAATTATGACATCCACGCGTTTATGTAAATCTTGCATTTTGTTACTTCTAAAAAAGCAAATTTATTGATTAATCATAACTTAATCAAAAGTTGACGTTTTTCATTTATATTTGTTCAAGATTTTTTAACCAAATGAAAGAATTTAAACCTTTATTGTTATTCCTTGCACGTTTTTTAGGAACTTACATTATTTTAAGTTTAGCTTATAAATTGTATTTGGATCAATATTTACCGCACAATACCCCTGATCCATTTACAAAATTAACATCTGATGTAACAGCTTTTGGTTTGAACAAATGTGGTTTTTTTACTTTTTCTAATATTGCAGAAAATCAACCTTGGATGCGTTTGGTAATGGACGGACAAGTCGCGTCTATTGTAAATGAAGGTTGTAATGCGATTTCTATTTTGATAATTTTCATAGCGTTTATCGTTGCTTTTTACACGAATTTCAAACAAACTTTTTTGTTTATTTTGTCTGGTTTAGCAATTCTTTTTGTGATGAATATTTCGAGAATTATGTTGTTAAATTATATTTTTAGATACCACGCAGAATATGGTAAAATGGCGCACGATTATCTATTCCCTGCAATTATTTATGGTTCAATCGTGATTCTTTGGATTGTTTGGATCAAATTTTTTGTAACAAAATACAATAAGCAAAATGCTAAATAAATATTTACGTTATGCAATTGCAGTTTTACTTGTTTTTGGATTAATATTAGTCCGAAAATTTGAAGATATTTTATTTTATGATCCTTTCTTAGAATACTTTCATTTTGTTGGACATTCAAAATTTCCTGAAATTGATTTACCAAAATTAAACGCAAGTCTGATGGTTCGCTATCTAATTAATACATTATTAACGGTATTAATTGTTTGGTTTATTTTCTGGAAAAAAAGTTACGTTAAATTCTCTATCATTATTATGATTATCGGATTAATCGTTCTTTTACCAATCTATAATTATTTGATTTCAACACATTTTTCATCAGGCGAAATGGTTTTATTTTATGTGAGAAGATTTCTCATTCAGCCCATGTTTTTATTAATTTTAGTTCCTTGTTTTTATTACCAAGAAATACAACATAAAAAAACGGTCGAAAATTAATTTTCGACCGTTTTTATTTTATCTAATTTATATTTTACAATAAACCTGATTCTTCTTTTTCTTGTTGCGCATCTAACTTTGCTTGCTCTTTTGCAGCTGCTTCTTGTGCTTTTTGTTCTGCAACTTTACGTTTTTCTTCGTTTGCAATTTCTGCATTCGCTTTGTTCACTGCTTTGTATTTGTACAACCAACCTAAGAATCCACCAAGTATAAATCCAACTCCAGCACCTCCTGTTATTCCGACTAAAAATTCTTTGTCCGCAAATAATCTTGAGATATCTAAATTTGTAAAATAGTACATTGCAACGCTAATCGCAATCAACAAAAATCCAATAAAAGTAGAATAGGTCATCGTTATATGTTTTTAAAATAAATCTTGTAACATTCTTTGGCGAACAGCTTCGTACAAAATCGCTCCAGCCGCAACCGAAACATTCAGTGAAGCAGTTTGTCCAGCCATAGGCAATTTAATAATTTTATCCGAAATTTTAATAATAGAATCCGAAACTCCATCTTCCTCACTTCCCATCACAATAGCTGCAGGAACAGAGAAATCTGCATCATAAATAAATTCTGCTGATTTTTCAGAAGCACTAAAAATTGAGATTCCAGCCGATTGTAAATATTTAATAACATTCACTAAATTTCCTTCTTTACAAACCGGAATATTGTACAACGCTCCTGTCGAAGTTTTGATCGCATCTGCATTTACAGAAGCCGAACCTTTTGCTGGAATAATAATTGCATCAACACCAACACATTCTGCTGTACGAGCGATTGCACCAAAATTACGAACATCAGAAACACGATCTAAAATCAAGATAAAAGGTGTTTTTCCTTGTTCCCAAATTTGAGGTAATACATTTTCGATTGAATCAAATTCGATTGGCGAAATAAATGCATAGACTCCTTGGTGATTTTTTCCTGTAAAACGATTTAGTTTTTCTACAGGTACATAACTTACAGGAATTTCATATTCAGTGATTAATTTTCTCAATTCAGAAAAAATTTCACCTTGTAAACCTTTTTGAATAAAAATTTTGTCGATTGTTTTCCCTGCTTCAATCGCTTCTATTACTGGTCTTAAACCAAAAATTCCCGCTTCGTTTTTCATAAGTGCAAAGATAAAAAATTATACGTAACTATTTACCTATCCTTCTCTTCAATTGTTGTAAATAATTTGGAAAGCTCATATACAACATGCAACCAATAACAATTAGCGAAATCATTGAGATTAAATTTAGTTTGATATGAACAATTTTTGACACAAAAACAACCACCAAAACAACATTAAATAAAGTTTGGAAATAAAAATGTTGCGCAATTTTTCGTCCAAAATCTGATTTGCTATACGAAGCAAAAAACATAAAAAGCACTAAAATTGTAAAAATTAAACTAATTTTCATTCTAAAAAAAATCACTAAATTTGAAAGGTTAAATATACTCAAAATGCAACAATATCACGATTTATGTAAAAAGGTTTTAGCAGAAGGCGCTTTTAAAGAAGACAGAACGGGAACAGGAACTAAAAGTATTTTTGGTTACCAAATGCGTTTCGATTTGTCGAAAGGTTTCCCTTTGGTGACGACTAAAAAATTACATTTAAAATCGATTATCTACGAATTGTTGTGGTTTTTGAAAGGTGATACGAATATCAAATATTTAACAGATAATGGTGTAAGAATATGGAACGAATGGGCTGACGAAAATGGTGATTTAGGTCCTATTTATGGTCATCAATGGCGTTCATGGGGGAAACCAAATGGAGAAGTTGTTGACCAAATTAAAGTTGCGATTGATCAAATAAAAAACAATCCTGATTCACGTAGAATTATAGTTTCTGCTTGGAATGTTGGAGAATTAGATCAAATGGCTTTAGCTCCATGTCATGCATTTTTTCAGTTTTATGTGAATGATGGAAAATTATCGTTGCAATTGTATCAACGTAGTGCAGATATTTTCTTAGGTGTTCCATTCAATATTGCGTCATATGCGTTATTACAAATGATGGTTGCACAAGTTTGTGATTTAGAAGTCGGCGATTTTGTGCATACTTTTGGAGATGCACATATTTACAAAAATCATTTTGAACAAGTTGAACTACAATTAACACGCGAACCTTTTCCTCTTCCAACAATGAAAATCAATCCGAATGTAAAGGATATTTTTGATTTTACATACGAAGATTTCGAATTAGAAAATTATCAAGCTCATCCTCACATCAAAGGAATTGTAGCAGTTTAATCATAAAAAAACACTTAAAGTCTCCAAATTGGAGGCTTTTTTTGTAACTTTTCGAGAAAATTATCAACCAATAGAAATAAATTTTTACGATGAAAAAACGAATCCTTTGGCTTTCATCAGCCTTTATTATATCAAGTCTTACTTATGCGCAAGTAATGACGCCACCGCCGAGTTATAACGAAAACCAAACGAACAAATTAGATATTTATCGTGCAGAAGCAGAACGAATTAATAATCTTGTTCATACCAAATTGGATCTTAAATTTGATTATGCAAAAGAGCACGTTTTAGGTGAAGCTTGGGTAACATTGAAACCACATTTCTATGCTACAAACAAAGTTACATTAGACGCAAAAGCAATGTTGATTAGCGAAGTCGCTTTGGTAAATGGTGCTACAAAAAAAAAATTAAATTATAAATACGATGATTTACAATTAGTCATCGATTTGGATAAAGAATACAAAAAAGATCAAGAATATACACTTTACATCAAGTATACAGCGCGTCCAAACGAAGTAAAACAAGAAGGAAGTGCGGCGATAAACGATGCAAAAGGTGTTTATTTTATCAATGCAAAAGGTGATCGACCAAATTATCCTACTCAAATTTGGACACAAGGCGAAACAGAATCTTCTTCTTGTTGGTTCCCGACAATTGATAAAACAAATCAAAAAACTTCGCAAGAAATCACGTTAACATATCCTGATAAATATGTTTCATTATCAAATGGAACGATGAAATCTTCGAAGAAAAATTCAGATGGAACAAAAACTGATTATTGGAAATTCGATAAAAAACATGCACCATATTTATTCTTTTTCGGGATTGGAGATTACGCAGTCATCAATGATAAATGGAAAAATATCAATGTTGATTATTATGTAGAGCCAGAATATAAAGATGTTGCGAAGCAAATTTTTGGTAATACGCCAGAAATGATTCAGTTCTTTTCTGATAAATTAAACTATCCTTATCCTTGGGACAAATACGCGCAAATGACAGCTCGTGAATATGTTTCTGGAGCAATGGAAAATACAACAGCTTCTTTATTTCATGATGGTGTTCAGCAGAAAGCTGGTCAATTAGTCGATGAAAATACGGCTGAATATGTGATTGCGCACGAATTATTCCACCATTGGTTTGGAGATTTAGTTACGGCAGAAAGTTGGGGAAATTTAACAGTGAATGAATCTTTTGCAAACTATTCCGAATATTTATGGTTTGAGCATAAATACGGAAAAGAGAAAGCGGACGAGCATCGTTACAACGAAATGTTTGGCTACAAACAAGGTGATGGACCAACGAAAAATTTGGTTCGAGTTCATTACAATTCTCGCGAAGATATGTTTGATGGTGTTTCATATAACAAGGGTGGAATCATCTTACATATGTTGAGAAATTTCTTGGGAGATGATGCTTTCTTCAAAGGTTTGAACAAATATCTGAAAGATAACGAATACGGAAAAGCTGAATCTGCACAATTACGCTTAGCTTTGGAAGAAGTTTCTGGTCGTGATTTGAACTGGTTTTTTAACCAATGGTATTACGAAAATGGTCATCCAAAATTAACAGTTGTTTCAGATTATTCTTCAGCAAATAAAAAAATAAAAGTTGTTGTTCGTCAAGATGCTTCAAAATTATTTGAATTTCCTTTTGCGATTGATATTGTCGAAAATGGAAAAACAACGCGTCAACAAGTTTGGGTTCCAAAACAAGCCGAAACTGTTTTCGAATTTGCAGCAAACCAAAAACCTGATGTCGTTATTCCAAATGCGGATCAAGTTTTATTAGCAGATATCGACGATAAAAAACCTGTTGAAGATTTTATTGCGCAATACAAAGCTGGAAAAGGAAATTACACGACACGTTTATTAGCGATTGAAGCAATGGCAAATGCGCAAGCAACTAATCCAAAAGCGGCTGATGCCTTGGTTAATGCTTTAGATGATTCATTTGATGGATTAAGAATTTATGCGATTCATAAATTGGACACAAAATCAAAAACGATTGTAGATAAAGCTTCATCAAAATTAAAACAATTAGCTTCTAACGATCCTAAAACATTGGTTCAAGCGGCAGCTTTAAGTGCTTTGAATGATGCCAATATTTATGATGCAACAATTTTCGAGAAAGCTTCAAAAAGTCCATCGTTTAGTGTTCAAGGAGCTTCATTAACAGGAATCTTAAAAAATAATCCTTCAAAAATTAATGATTTAACAACTAATCTTGACAATGAAGTGATTAAAGGTTCACCAGATTTAGCAATGGCATTAGTTCCGACTTGGATTAAAAATAATCAATTGGATAAAGCTGCTTTAATTTCTGAATCTGCTGCGATGTATGAATTCGTAAAATTCCAAGATCCAGAAAAAGGAAAAATTGCTGAACAAGCTTTCAATTGGATTATGAACAATGATACACCAGATGCAACAGCTGAAATTGCGAAAACATATTCGCGCTATTATCCATACTTGAAAGAGCAAAATCCACAAGCTGGACAAGCGGTGAAAATGATGGCTGAAAAAGCGTTGCAAGTGAAAACGAATGCTGCAAAAACAATTAAATCTGCAACTATTGCAAAACAAGTGGAGCAATTACAAGATGCAATAAATAAAATGAAATAATTCGCTAAAATTATTATATTTGTTAGGCTATCCCCAAAAAGGATAGCTTTTTTTACCTTATAACTTATGATAAACATTGTAGTAGCAAAAGCAAGCAACAACGTAATTGGTGCAAAAAACGATTTGATTTGGCATTTACCAAATGATTTGAAACATTTCAAAAGTATAACTTCTGGACATCCTATTATTATGGGACGAAAGACATTCGAATCATTAGGTAGACCTTTACCAAATCGTACCAATATTGTTGTGACAAGAGATCAGAATTGGAATGCAGAAGGTATCGAAATTGCTTCATCTTTAGCAAAAGCAATAGAAGCTGCAAAAAAAATTGACGATGATATTTACATTATTGGTGGTGGAAATATTTATAAACAAGCGATGGAATTTACAGATGTTTTGTACATCACAGAAGTTCATCACGAATTTGATGGAGACACTTATTTTCCAGAAATTGACTCGGACGAATGGGAAGAAGTAGAACGACAAGATTTCAAAAAGGATGAAAAGCATCCGTATGCTTACTCGTTTGTGACGTATAAAAGATCAGATAAAGAAAATTAGAAAAATTACGAGCATAAAAAAAGCAAGAATTTTGATTCTTGCTTTTATATTTTTTACACCTTAATGTTTTACATCTTGTACTTCGTCTGGATTGTGTTTGTATTTGAACACAATTGCGAACAATACCGTAACAACTAATGCGTAGCCTGCGAAAATAAACCAAGAATGTCTCCATCCTTCTAGCTGCAATGTCAAATCAGTTTGACTATACACTAAATGATTCACGATGTATTGTGCAATTAACATTCCGATTGTTGCTCCAAAACCATTGGTCATCATCATAAAAACTCCTTGTGCAGAAGAACGAATTTCTTCGTTTGTTTCTTTGTCTACATACAACGAACCTGATACATTGAAAAAATCGAAAGCGATTCCGTAAACAATCATTGATAAGATAAACATCCAAACGCCAGATCCTGGATCTCCTAATCCAAATAATCCGAAACGTAAGACCCAACCTACCATTGCCATCAACATCACGATTTTGATTCCGAATCGTTTTAGCACGAAAGGAATTAATAAAATACACAATGTTTCAGAAACTTGAGACAACGAAATTAAAGCATTTGCATTACTTGCTCCCCACGTATTGGCATAATCTGGAATATCCTTAAACGTTGTGATAAATGGATTTGCATATCCATTTGTAATTTGCAAAGAAACGCCTAAAAGCATTGAAAAGATAAAGAAAATTGCCATTTTTCTATCTTTAAATAATGCAAAAGCTTTTAAACCAAATGCATCAGAAATAGATTGTTTTTCAGAACTTTTGTTAACTGGGCAATTAGGTAATAAGAAACTGTATAAAAACAATATAACTCCTAAAAATCCAGATACAAAGAACTGATAATAATTGGATTGAAAACTTACGAATGTTGGATCACTTGAAAAGTTAAATCCAAAAACACCATCTTTAAATCCAGAGAAATTAACAAATAACATCGCTACAATAAAACCAACTGTTCCAAACGTTCTGATTGGAGGAAAGGATTTGATTGTGTCTAAATTATTTTGTTTTAAAATTGTGTAGGCTGTTGAGTTAGAAAGGGCTATTGTTGGCATAAAGAACGCCACACTAACCGAATAAAGTGCGAAGATTATTGTAAAATCTACATTGTTTCCAGCTGTCATTCCATAATAACCTGCTGCAAACATAAAAAGTGCAGCTAATAAATGATTCAATCCCAACAAACGTTGTACAGGAATCCATCTATCCGCTACAATACCCATTATCGCGGGCATAAAAATCGACACAATACCTTGCATCGCGTAAAAAAGACCAATTTTTGGACCTAAGCCAACTGATCCTAAGTAATTTCCCATAGAGGTTAGGTATGCTCCCCATACCGCAAACTCAAGGAAACTCATGATTGTAAGTCTAAGCTTTACAGACATAATTATTTGAAATAGTTATTAGTTTTCCATGTTATCGATTTGATCACGAAGGCGAGCTGCCAATTCGTAATCTTCATTCTTCACAGCTTTTTCCATCTCAGTTTCAAGTTCAGATTTTGTCCAACCTTCATATTCGTTGATATCAGACAAATCATTTTCTAAACCAGCCAAGATATCCAAATCATCTTCGAAGTTATTTGCTGCGCGACGTATATTTTCTTCTTCTTCAATAACGTCCAAATGAATTCCGGCTTTCTCTACAACATTATCATAGGCATAGATAGGTGCATTGAAACGAACAGCCAACGCAATTGCATCAGAAGTTCTCGAATCAATTTCGGCACGTTGTCCATCATTATTTACAAAAATAATATTCGAATAGAAAACGCCATCTTCTAATTTATAAATATAAATAGAATCAACATTCAATTGAAATTCTTTTCCTAATGAAATAAACAAATCGTGTGTTAATGGACGAGGTGGATTAATATCTTTCTCTAAAGCTAATGCGATTGATTGTGCCTCAAAGCTCCCAATAATAATTGGCAACTTTCTTCCTCCTACATTTTCCTCTAGAATCAACGCATATGCGCCAGTCTGAGTTTGACTGTAAGATATTCCTTTAATATTTAATCTAATTAAATTGTCCATTTGGGCGTAAATCTATGAAAAACTGATGAATATTTAATCTTTTTTTAATGAATAAAAAAAATCCGAACCACCTAAATGATTCGGATTGAATTTATAAGCTTAAAATGATTAAGCTTGACCTTTATATTTTTTTAACTCTTCAGTTAATTTAGGAACAATCTCAAAAGCATCTCCTACGATTCCGTAATCAGCCGCTTTAAAGAAAGGCGCTTCTGGATCATTGTTGATGACAACAATTGTTTTAGATCCATTAACTCCAGCTAAGTGCTGAATAGCTCCTGAAATACCAACTGCGATATATAAATTTGGCGCAATTGCTTTTCCTGTTTGTCCTACGTGCTCAGCATGCGGTCTCCAACCAATATCAGCAACTGGTTTAGATGATGCTGTAGCAGCTCCTAAAACTTTTGCTAAATCTTCGATCATTCCCCAGTTTTCAGGACCTTTCATTCCACGACCTGCAGAAACAACAATATCCGCTTCTTTCAAATCGATTTTATCAGAAGAAGCCATTTCTGTTGAAACAACTTTTACTTTTGCATCTGCATCAGAAACTGATACTGAAGCTGATTCTTCTGAACCTGAAACTGCATTTTCTTTTGCTCCGAATGCGTTTTGTAGAACTGTAACTACAACTTTTCCTGAAACTGCAACAGTTTCTACTCCTTTTCCAGAGAATGCTTTACGTGCAACTGTGAATGGAGAAACTGCTGTTGGAGATTTTTCTACATTTGTTACTAAAGATGCTCCTGTTTTGTATGCTAAAACTGGTGCTATAGTCGCTCCTTCGTTTGTTGATGGTAAAACCACAACATCTCCTTGAGCAACTTCAGCCAAAGCTTTTGCGTAAGAATTTGCATCAAATTTTGCTAAAGCTGCATTATCAACTTTAACTACTTTAGATGCTCCATATTTATATAATTCGTCAGCAGTAGCATTTCCAAAAACGATTGCTGTAACAGTATCTCCAGCAACATCAGCTGTAGCTTTTGCGTAAGAAACTGCTTCTAATCCTGCTTTTTTATATTTTCCGTCGTGTGACTCTGCGTATACAAAAATTGCCATTTTTTAATTTCTTTTTAGGTGAATAATTAGATTACTTTAGCTTCTTCGTGTAATAATCTTACCAATTCTGCTACATTGTCTTTGTCGATTAATGTTACATTACCTCTTTCAGCAGGTTTTACATAACCAACAACTTCAACTTTAGTTTCTGTCGCTTCTGGTGCAACAACTGCGATTTGTTTTGTACGCGCTTGCATAATTCCACGCATATTAGGAATTCTTAATGCAGCCTCGTCAACCAATCCTTTTTGTCCTGCGATAACAGCTGGTAAAGTAACTTCTACAGTTTCTTTTCCTCCGTCAATTTCGCGAACAGCTTTTGCAGAAGAACCTTCTACATCAAGACCGATACATCCGTTTACAAAACCATAATCTAACATTGCAGCAACTAATCCTGGTACAGAACCACCATTATAATCAATTGATTCTTTTCCTGTCAATACTAAATCGAAACCTCCATCTTTAGCAGCTTTTGCGATTTGTGTAGCAACAAAGAAATCATCGCGAGCATCAGCATCAATACGAATTCCATCATTCGCACCAATCGCTAAAGCTTTACGCATAACTGGATCTACAGTTGCATCTCCAACAGTTAAAATTGTAACAGTAGCTCCTTGTTTTTCTTGTAACTCTACTGCTTTGTTTAAACTAAATTCGTCGTGCGGGTTAATAACGAACTGAACGCCATTTTTGTCAAATGATTTTCCGTCAGCTGTGAAGTTGATTTTTGCTGTAGTATCTGGTACACTACTAATACAAACTAATATCTTCATAATTTTGTGTTTACTTTTTCTTTTATGTAAAAATAACTAATTTATTTTATTATGCAAGCATAACATTGTTAATTCTTTACTAAGTCGTTACTTTTCGCTTTCAATTGTTTTTTATAAACTGAATTTGAAACCAATACACTTAGTTCGTACAATAACCAAAGAGGAATTGTAACTAAAATCATACTGTACACATCGTTTGGTGTAATCGCAGCTGCAATCACTAATACAACAATAAATGCGTGTTTACGGTATTCTTTCAAGAATTTTGGAGTTAAGATTCCAATACTCGTTAAGAAGTAAACGAAAACTGGCATCAAAAACATAACTCCCATCGATAATAATAATTGAACAAATAAATCGATATAACTTGGCAATGTCCATGTATTTCCTACACCAAAAGGATCATAAGTGAATAAAAATTGTGTACACAATGGTAGCAACATATAGTAACTAAATAAGACTCCTGTTACAAAGAAAAACGAAACAGCGAAAATGGTAAATCCTGCATATTTTCGTTCAGCTTCTTTTAATGCTGGTTTTACAAATCGCCAAATTTCAAAAATAATATAAGGAATTGCGATAATTACACCACACACAATTACTGCAAAAAACTGTGAAGTGATCTGTCCTGATGGATTAAGATTGGTCAATTCTTTCGAAATATCAAATGATTCGGTATAAATTTTTCCGAAACCTGTTAATTCACCAAATTGATTAAAAATATCAAACGTTGGAAAAGTTGATTTTAATGGAGCCATAATTACATGTTCCACCAATTCGTCCCAATAAATAGCGACTGCAATAGATGTAATCACAATTGATAAAATAGAACGAACCAAATGTCCTCTCAACTCACCAATATGAGCCAAAAATGACATACTCGATTTTGTATTATCTGCCATACGCTTATTCGATTCCTTCGTTTAAAATTGAGTGAATATCCAAAATTCCATAATAATGATTTTCTTCATCAACCACCACCAATTGTCCAATACTGTTGTGACGAAGAATCGCTAAAGCTTCTCTTGCTTTTTCAGCTTTTTTGATTGTTTTCGGATTCATTGAAGCAATATCTTTCGCAGTTAAATGTGCAAAAGTTTCATTATTTAATAACATTCGGCGCAAATCTCCATCTGTTATCACACCAACAATTTTATCATTATCAATCACAACTGTAATTCCATGACGACCTGATGTTAATGAATTAATGACTTCTGTAATCGAAGAATCTGGATACACAAAAGGTTTTCTTTCTGGATCAACAATATTTTCTACTGTCCACAATAATCGTTTTCCTAAAGCTCCACCTGGATGATATTTTGCAAAATCGTTTTGTGTAAACGCTCTCAATTTCATCAAAGCTACCGCCAATGCATCACCCATTACCAATTGAGCCGTTGTAGAAGTTGTTGGTGCCAAATTTACGGGACAAGCTTCTTTATCAATATTAACATCCAAAACAATGTCTGAATTTTTTGCTAATTCTGATTTCAAATTTGATGTCAATCCAATCAAAACCGAAGCATATTGTTTAAGAATCGGAGCCAAATATGTAATCTCTGGCGTATTTCCACTTTTCGAAATACAAATCACCACATCTTCTGGTCGTACAAGACCCAAATCGCCATGAATAGCTTCCGTCGCATGTAAAAATTGACTTGGAGTTCCGGTAGAATTTAAGGTTGCTACAATTTTATTTGCAATATGTGCACTCTTTCCTACTCCAACAACTACCAACTTCCCTTTCGTGTTATATATCGCATTTACCGCATCAACAAAAGACTCGCTAATACGAGAAGCTATTGCTTCCAGCGCTTGAATTTCTTCTCGAAATACCCCTTGCGCTATTTGTATTAATTCTGAATTTTCCACAATAAAATTTCTATTGTCTATTTTTAAAATTTTTCGTACTTTTACTCTCCTTTTTTATTTACACTCAATTATATATAAATCATATAAAATTTATGTGTATATTTAAGAGTTATCAAATATAGGAACTATTTAATTTATAATATTAATTTTAGTCTTTTGTGTAGATGGAAGCCACTTCGAAAAACTTAACATCTTACCTAAAAAAATATTTTGGTTTCGACCAATTTAAAGGACAGCAGCACGAAATCATTACAAGCTTACTAAATAAAGAAGATGTATTTGTTTTGATGCCAACTGGAGGAGGTAAGTCTTTATGTTATCAATTACCGGCATTAATGTCAGATGGAGTCGCGATTATTGTGTCCCCTTTAATCGCGCTGATGAAGAATCAAGTAGACGCTATACGTGGAATTTCTGAAAATGATGGAATTGCCCACGTATTAAACTCATCTTTAAACAAGTCAGAAACGAAAACAGTTATGACAGATATTAAAGATGGGGTAACTAAAATGTTGTACGTTGCACCCGAATCTTTGACAAAAGAAGAATACATCGATTTCTTTAAATCGGTAAAAATTTCTTTTTTTGCTATTGATGAAGCGCACTGTATTTCTGAATGGGGACACGATTTTCGACCAGAATATCGTAATCTAAAAGCGATTATCAACAAAATTGGTGATGCGCCAATTATTGCTTTAACTGCAACAGCAACACCAAAAGTACAAGAAGATATTCAGAAAACTTTGGGAATGCAAAGCGCTAAAGTTTTTAAAGATTCTTTTAATCGTACGAATTTATTTTACGAAATCCGCCCAAAGGTTGATCAAGACAAACAAATCATCAAATTTATCAAACAAAACGATGGTAAATCTGGTGTCATTTATTGCTTGAGTCGTAAAAAAGTTGAAGAAATTACGCAACTTTTACAAGTAAACGGAATCAATGCTATTCCTTATCACGCAGGTTTAGATGCCAAAACACGTAGCAAACATCAAGATATGTTTTTGATGGAAGATGCAAGTGTCGTTGTCGCTACAATTGCTTTCGGAATGGGAATTGACAAGCCAGATGTACGTTTTGTAATGCATTACGATATGCCAAAATCGTTAGAAAGTTATTACCAAGAAACTGGTCGTGCAGGTCGCGATGGTGGTGAAGGTGTTTGTATTGCTTTCTATGATTATAAAGATATCGAAAAGTTAGAAAAATTCTTAGCAAGTAAACCTGTTGCAGAACGCGAAGTTGGAATGCAATTACTTTCTGAGGTTGTAGCATATGCCGAAACTTCGATGTCGCGTCGTAAATTTTTGTTACATTATTTTGGAGAAGAATTCGACGACAAAAACGGCGAAGGGGCAAATATGGACGACAATATGCGCAATCCTAAAAAAATGATTGAAGCAAAAGATGATGCAGTAATTGCATTAGATGTTGTTCAGAAAACAAATCAAAAATTAAAATTAAATGATGTTGTAAATGTTATAGTTGGTAAAGAAACTTCTATTACAAAATCATATAATTTGAGCTCTGAAGATTTCTTCGGAATTGGAAAAGCAAAAGAAGATTATTATTGGAAATCTATTTTACGCCAATTAATTGTACGTAATTTATTAGAGAAAGAAATCGAATCATATGGTATTTTAAAAATTACCAAATCTGGAAAAGATTTCATTAGTAAGCCAACTTCTTTTGAAATTGCCGAAGATATTGATTTCAAAAAATTATTATCAGAAGGTAGCTTTGAAAAAGAAGAAACATCTTCTGCACCTATTGCTTTTGATGATGTTTTATTGAAACAATTGAAAGATTTACGTAAAAAAATCTCTAAAAAACATCAAATTCCACCTTTTGCAGTTTTCCAAGATTCGAGTTTAGATGATATGACAATGCAATATCCAACAACAGTTAAGGAGTTAACAAATGTATTTGGTGTTGGAGAAGGAAAAGCTCAGAAATTCGGGAAAGAATTTGTAGATTTTATTGCGCAATATGTTAAAGACAACGACATTATTCGACCTGAAGATATGGTGATTAAACAAGTTGCTGACAAATCGAGTCACAAAGTTTATATCATTCAATCGACAGACAGAAAGTTAAATCTTGAAGATGTTGCGGAAGCAAAAAATATGACGATGAGCGATTTGCTTTCAGAAATGGAAAGTATCGTTTATCAAGGAACAAAATTAAATATCAATTATTACATTGACGAAGTTTTGGACGAAGATCAACAAGAGGAAATTTATGAATTCTTGATGGACGCAGATTCTGACTCAATGTCATCATTGTTAGATGAATTTGGTGACGATTATGATGAAGAAGAATTACGTTTAATGCGTATCAAATTCATCAGTGAAGTCGCAAATTAAACCATACAAAAAATAAACTTTCAGCCCAAGGAATGCTTATCTTTGGGCTTAATTATTACAAGAAAAATGAACAATAAAGCAATATTAATGATTTTGGACGGATGGGGAATTGGACCAAACCCTGCTGTTTCTGCAATCGCGCAAGCAAATACACCTTTTATAGATAGCTGTTTCGAGAAATTTCCACATTCTACGTTGGATACGTTTGGTTTAGCCGTTGGTTTACCAGAAGGACAAATGGGTAATTCGGAAGTTGGACATATGAACTTGGGTGCTGGACGCGTAGTTTTCCAAAACTTAGTTCGAATCAATATGGCGGCTGAAAACGGAACGTTACAAAACGAACCTATCTTAAAAGATGCTTTTCAATATGCTTTAGAGAATAACAAAAAAGTACATTTCATCGGTTTAGTTTCTGATGGTGGTGTACACTCACATATCAATCATTTGAAAGGTTTGTTAGATGCAGCAAATCAATCAGGTTTACAACAAAATGTTTTTGTACATGCTTTCACAGATGGTCGTGATACCGATCCAAAATCTGGCGAAGGATTTATCACAGAATTGATGAACCACATGACAAAATCAACAGGAGAAATCGCTTCGATTACTGGTCGTTATTATGCAATGGATCGTGATAAACGTTGGGAACGTGTGAAATTAGCATACGATGCAATGGTAAATGCAGTTGGTGAAACAACAACAAATCCATTAGAAGTAATTCGTGCATCTTATAATGAAGGTGTGACAGATGAATTCATCAAACCTATTATTGTAACGGATGAAAATGGTGTACCAAAAGCTAAAATCGAGAATGATGATGTTGTGATTTGTTTCAATTTTAGAACTGATCGTGGACGTGAAATCACAGAAGTTTTAACACAACATGATTTCCCAGAATTTGGAATGCATAAATTAAATCTAAAATATATCACATTGACAGAATATGATGCTACATATACTGGAGTTGCGGTAATTTTTGATGAGAAAAACATTGTTAATACATTAGGAGAAGTGATTGCGAATGCTGGTCGTAAGCAAATTCGTATTGCTGAAACTGAAAAATATCCACACGTAACTTTCTTTTTCAATGGTGGTCGCGAAGAACCTTTCGTTGGTGAATCTCGTATTTTATGTGCTTCGCCAAGAGATGTTGCGACTTACGATTTGAAACCAGAAATGGCAGCATATGATATTACAAATGCAATTGTACCAGAAATCGAAAAAGAATCAGCGGATTTCATTTGTCTTAACTTCGCTAATACAGATATGGTTGGACATACAGGTGTTATGTCTGCGGCAATAAAAGCTGCTGAAGTAGTAGATTCTTGTGCGGAAAAAATTATAAATGCAGCTTTAGAACATGGTTACAATGTGGTGATTTTGGCTGATCACGGAAATTCAGATTTTATGATGAACGAAGATGGATCACCGAATACGCAACATACAACGAATCCTGTTCCATTTATTTTGGCTCAGAAAAATATCGAATGGAATGTTGAACATGGTAAACTTGGAGATATTGCACCAACTATCTTAACTTTGATGGGAATTGAAATTCCAACTGAAATGACCGGAAACATTATTGTTCAAAAAAAATAACCTAAATAACTTTAAATACTTACAAACATGATTAATAAAATTATTGCTGTTGACTTTGATGGAACTGTGGTAGATGATAAATATCCAGAAATTGGAAAAGCTAAAATCTTCGCTTTCGAAACATTGAAACAATTACAAAACGACGGATATCGCCTTACTTTATGGACTTATCGTAGTGGTAAATACTTAGATGAGGCTGTAGAATTCTGTAAAAAAAATGGAATTGAGTTTTATGCCATCAACAATAGTTTTGACGGAGAGGATTTTGATAAAAATACGCAAAGTCGAAAAATAAATGCCGATATCTTTATCGACGATAGAAATTTAGGAGGTTTCCCAGGTTGGAGTGACGTTTATCAAATCATTACAAAAAAGATTGAATTAAGTGTTCACGCAAACGGACAAAAAGCTCCTGAGAAGAAAAAGAAAAGAGGATTTTTCGGATTATGATACATTTAAAAAGTAAAGAAGAATTAGAACTAATGTACCTAAGCGCTCAATTGGTTTCAAAAACCTTGGGTATGTTAGCCAAAGAAGTAATGCCTGGTGTTACAACCAATCATTTAGATAAATTAGGAGGCGAATTTATTCGCGACAATGGTGGGTATCCCGCATTTTTAGGAATGTACGATTTCCCTAAAAACCTTTGTATTTCTCCAAATCAACAAGTTGTTCATGGAATTCCAAACGATGAACCACTTAACGAAGGAGATATTGTTTCGGTAGATTGTGGTGTTTATATGAATGATTTTTACGGAGATCACGCTTATACATTTGCAGTTGGTGAAGTAGATGCTGAAACTGAAAAATTATTACGCATTACAAAAGAATCTATGTTCAAAGGAATAGAACAAATGAAAAAAGGTAATCGCGTAGGTGATATCGGTTTTGCAATTCAACAATATTGTGAAAAAGAAGGTTACGGAATCGTTCGTGAATTAGTTGGACACGGATTAGGTCGTAAAATGCACGAAGAACCGCAAGTTCCTAATTATGGACGTCGTGGATCTGGTAAAAAAATTGAAGAAGGAATGGTGTTAGCTATTGAACCAATGGTAAATATGGGAACTGAAAAAGTCTTCTTTCATCCAGATGGCTGGACGGTTACAACGCGCGATGATAAATATTCGGCTCACTTCGAACACGATGTTTGTGTGGTAGATGGCGAACCAAAATTATTGTCAACTTATCAGTTTATTTACGATGCTTTAGGAATCGTATCTGACGAAGAAAAACCATTTTTATTCAAACCTTAAGAAAACTTTTGTGAAAAAGCTTTTAAAAAAAATTATGAATATTCTACCTCGTCCTTTATTAATACAAGGTAGTTATATTATTCGTCCTGTTTTAGTTTGGTTTATGAAAGGAAATCGCTTCGTAGACCCAATTGATGGACAAGGTTATTATAGTTTGTTGCCTTATGGTTACGAAAAACAGCGTGATAATGTACTTTCACCCGGAACTTTTTCATTAGAAAGACATCGCTTGATGTGGTTGTACCTAAAAAATGAAACGTCTTTCTTTACTGAAAAAGCAAAAGTTTTGCACATTGCTCCAGAGCAATCTTTTATCAAACGTTTTCGTGCGATGAAGAATTTAGAATACATCACAAGTGATATAGAATCGCCTTTGGCAGATGTAAAAGCAGATATCTGCGATTTACCTTTTGGTGATGATACATTTGATATCATTTTTTGTAATCACGTTTTGGAACATATTCCTGACGATCACAAAGCGATGAGCGAATTATTTCGTGTCATGAAACCAGGAGGTTGGGGAATTCTGCAAGTTCCGATTTCGTATCAACGTGATGTAACGTACGAAGATCCAACGGTTACAACAAAAGAAGAACGTAAAGAAAAATTTGGACAATACGATCACGTTCGTGTCTATGGTTTAGATTATTACAGACGTTTGGAAGATGTAGGTTTTATCGTCGAAAAAGTAGATTACACAAAACAAATTCCGTCGGAAGATGTTCAAAAATATTGCTTAGAAAAAGGTGAAATTTTACCTGTGGTTCGCAAACCAAAGACTGAATAAAATATAAAATCCAAGAAATAATTTTCTTGGATTTTTTTTATTTAAAGCTTCTACGAATATCCATTTTTTCGTTCACCGATTTGTTGAATTCAGGAAATGGTTGTATGCTAAAATCTTTGACTTCGAGCTTTATTTTCATGTCATTTGTATGTTGACTTTTATCTTTCTCCAAGAAAGTTGAATTCCAATTTCTAAAACTCTCCTTTAAAATCCATTTATTTTGATAGGGTCTGTATTTATACATCACCTCATTATTATGGATTGTATATCCAAATTTCTCAGAATGTTCATTTTCTCTTTTCGTAAAACTTTCTACAATTGCAAACGATTCTTTATCAATCAGAAAATTACAAACAAAATTAACTTTTGGATTTTTCAATTCTATCTCATACATGTACTTATCTGCATATTTAGAAATGATAACTTTTTCGTCATATTTATTTTCAGATGTTCTTTCTTGCATTTTCTTGACAAATTCCAACAAAGAAATATGGTTAAAATATTCATTCATATGATACAATGATGTTAATTGCCTTCCTTCTCCAACAATTCTTCTATTCACAACATTATTTGAATGTATTTTTAAATTATTTTTTTTGAAACGGAACTGTAAATCAACATCAATCATATCTCTATTAACAGAATCCATTATTGCATCAAGTACAAAGTTTACTTTATAAAAATGCTGTTCTGTATTAAAGTTTTTATCATAATTCTCAATTACTTTTTTCAAAATATCCTCAGATTTTAAATTCGTTACAAAAGCTTCTTTTAATTCAACTTCGGATACTTTTTCAAGTTTAATTGTTAATTCAGATTTCAAATCAGAAACGTTGATGATCGCATCTTGGTAATCTTTTTTCGACACGATTAATTCATCTGTTTGCGAAACATTACTCAAATCAACAATAGCTTTTCCTTCCATATCCGAAATAAAATTCTTTGTTGAATTTTTGAAATATACATCGGCATCATCAAGTGGTAAATTATCAGAAAGGTCTAATATTTTTAGATTTACAATTTGCGCATTTAAACAAATCGTAAACAATGTAAATAAGTAAAATATCTTCTTCATAAATCGATTATTTAAAACTTCTACGAATGTCCATTTTCTCATTCACCGATTTGTTGAATTCAGGAAAAGGTTTTAAACTATAATCATTCACAATTATACTAAAATTCATGTCTAAATCGGTTTTTTCATTTTCTTTTTCATAAGTCACATTCCAAATTGCAGAAGTTTCCTTCAAAACCCAATTCCCTTTATGAGGACGATATTTATAAAAAACTTTTCCTTCACGCAAAAAATTATTGGGAGAAACTTCTTTATCACGATTATAAGATATTAAAGAAAATTCTATCACTGCAAATGTTTTCTTATCAATAATTAAATAATAATCAGTTGAACTCGTTTTCAAGTGAATTTCATAAACAAAAGAATCAGCATATTTTGTTATAGTTAAATTATTTTCTAATAAAGACTTATCATTTAGTTTATTCACAAATAACTGAATATAAACATCTTTCAAATAATAGCTCTTCAAATATTCTGATAATTTTATATTTGCATTTGGTTGCCAACCACTTTTTATTTCATTATTCACAATTCCGTTCGACTTGATTTTCAAATCACCACGTTTGAATTTGAATTGTAAATTTGTATCAATAAAATCTTGATAGATATTGTTAAATAATAAATTTTGTTGAAAATTGACTAAGAAATAATATTCATCAACCTTAAAATTTTTGTCATAATTATCGTAAACTTTTTTCAAAATATCTTCAGTTTTCAGGTTCGTTACAAAAGCTTCTTTTAACTCAACTTCGGATACTTTCTCAAGTTTAACGACCATATCTGATTTCAAATCTGAAACTTTGATTACTGCATCTTGGTAATCTTTTTTCGACACGATTAATTCATCTGTTTGCGAAACATTACTCAAATCAACAATAGCTTTTCCTTCCATATCCGAAATAAAATTCTTTGTTGAATTTTTGAAATATACATCGGCATCGTCCAATGGAAAATTATCAGAAAGATCTAATATTTTTAAATTTACAATTTGCGCATTTAAGCAAATCGTAAACAATGTAAATAAGTAAAATATTTTATTCATATAATTTAAAATCAATAATGAATTAAAGATATATTTTAATCTCGTTAAGAATTTGTTAATCAGAATATTTTATAGATATTTTAACAAAAAAAAACGCTACTAAAAAGTAACGCTTTGTAATTATTGTAAATAATATTTTTCTAATGAGCTTCTAACCAATTCGCTCCTACTCCGACTTCTGCAATCAACGGAACATCCATTTGCATTGCAGCTTCCATAGTCGATTTGATTAATTCAGAAACTTTTTCTACCTCATCTTTTGGTGCATCAAAAATTAACTCATCATGCACTTGTAAAATCATTTTGGTTTTATAATTTTTCTTCAATTCTTTCTGAATTTGAATCATTGCCATTTTCACGATATCAGCCGCAGTTCCTTGTATTGGTGCATTTACAGCATTTCGCTCTGCATGCGAACGCACGACAGCATTTCTCGAATTGATATCTTTCAAATAACGGCGACGTCCCATTAACGTTTCTACAAAACCTTGGTCACGAGCCACCTCAACTTGTTTTTCGATATACGCTTTCAACGTTGGGTAAGTTTCATAATACGCATCAATCAATGCTTTGGCTTCTTTACGAGAAATATTCGCTTGATCTGCCAAACCGAAAGCCGAAACACCATAAATAATTCCGAAATTCACCGTTTTTGCCTGACTACGTTGTTCACGCGTCACCTCATCCAACGCCACATTAAAAACTTTTGCGGCAGTAGAAGCATGAATATCTTCTCCATGTTTGAAAGCCTCTACCATTGCAGGATCTTGTGACATTTGCGCAATCAAACGCAATTCAATTTGCGAATAATCGGCAGAAATAATCACATGATTTTCATCTCGTGCAACAAAGGCTTTACGAATCTGCTGACCTTCTTCTGAACGAATCGGAATGTTTTGTAAATTCGGATTTACAGAAGACAAACGTCCCGTTGCAGCAACCGTTTGCGCGTATGTTGTATGCACGCGACCAGTTTTTGGATTCACCAATTCTGGCAACGCATCAATATAAGTCGATTTTAATTTTTGTAATTGACGGTACTCTAAAATATCATTGATAATTGGATGTTTATCTTTCAATTTCGATAAAATTTCTTCTCCTGTTGCGTACTGACCTGTTTTGGTTTTCTTCGCTTTTGGATCTAATTGTAATTTATCAAATAAGATTTCTCCCAATTGTTTTGGCGAGTTAAGATTGAATTCTTCTCCAGCATCTTCCTGAATTTTTGCTTCCAATTCTCTTAATTTCGCTTCGTGTTTAACTGAAAGTTCTTTCAAGAACGGAACATCCAAATTAACACCTTCCAATTCCATATCAGCCAAAACTTGCATCAATGGCATTTCAAGATCAGTGAATAATTTGTGTGTATTTGCTTTGATTAATTCTGGTTCGAAAAGATTTTTCAATTGATTTGTAATATCAGAATCTTCTACTCCATATTCAGTTTGCTCCATCAACGGAACATCACGGAAATTCTTTTGATTCTTTCCTTTTTTTCCAATCAAACTTTCGATTGAAACTGGTTGATAGCTCAAATATGTTTCTGACAACACATCCATATTGTGACGCATATCTGGATTAATCAAATAATGCGCAATCATCGTATCAAAATTCTGACCTAAAACAACAATGTCATATTTGTTTAAAACTTTAATATCATATTTTAGATTTTGACCAATTTTCGAAATTGATTCATCTTCAAAAAATGGTTTAAATTCGTTGATAATTGCTTTTGTTTCCTCGAAATCAGTTGAAAAAGGAACATAATAACCTTTTCCTTTTTCCCAAGAAAATGAAATTCCAACCAATTCAGCTTCTAAAGCATCCAAAGAAGTTGTTTCCGTATCGAACGTCACTTCTTTTTGTTTTAGAATATTTCGTAATAAAATTTCTCTACCTTTTTTCGTATCGATTAATTGATATAAATGATTCGTTGTTGAAATATCTGTAAAAGCTGAATTTTGTGGAACGATTTCTTCATCAGACGTAAAATCGAACAATGATTGTTGAGCCATTTGCACTTGATTCGAAGAAATCTGACTTGCCGCAGAAATTTCTTCTTGCGCTTCTTTGATAATTCCCGAAACATCCAAACCATAAATTCTGTAAACCGTTTCTAACATACGACGGAATTCTAACTCCGTGAAAAGTTCAGTAACTTTTTCTATATCTGGCGGGCAAACCGTTAAATCTTCTTCATCAAATTCTACAGGAACATCTGTAATAATCGTTGCTAATTTCTTCGAAAGAATTCCAAGCTCTTTATTCTCTTCAATCTTTTCTTTAGCTTTCCCTTTCAGCTTATCTGTATTCGCTAAAAGGTTTTCCAATGATCCAAATTCTTTCAAATATTTACTTGCCGTTTTTGCTCCAACACCTGGTAAACCTGGAATATTATCCACAGCATCACCCATCATTCCAAGGTAATCGATAACTTGAATTGGATCGTCGATTTCAAATTTTTCTTTTACTTCTTCAATTCCCCAAATCTCAACACCTTTTCCATTTGCAGCAGGACGATACATTTTAATTTTTTCCGTTACCAATTGCGCAAAATCCTTATCGGGTGTCACCATATAAGTTGTATAACCAGCTTTCTCTGCTTTCTGTGCTAATGTTCCGATCACATCATCTGCTTCGTAACCTTCGGCGAAAAGTACTGGAATTTTTAACGCTCGTAAAATATCTTGAATATACGGAACGCCTTGACGAATGGCTTCTGGCGTTTCATCACGATTTGCTTTATATTCAGGATAATCTACCGTACGAACTGTTGCTTGACCAACATCAAAAACAACCGCCAAATGCGTTGGTTGTTCACGTCGAATGACATCGAACAAGGAATTCGTAAATCCCATAATTGCCGATGTATTGAAACCTTTTGAGTTGATTCGTGGATTTTTGATAAATGCATAATATCCTCTAAAAATTAAGGCATAAGCATCTAACAAAAAAAGTCTTTTATCTAATTGATTCATTTAATAAGTTTTAAGTATTACGCTAAACGTTTTACGCTAAACGTTTTACGCTAAACGATAATAACAAAATTGTGACGTAGAACTTATAACGTACCACGTAAAACTAAAATTTAATATTCTGGTGCTAATTCAACAACCAATCCATCCATTTCATCCGAAAGATGTAACTGACAACCTAAACGTGAATTATCTTTCACATTAAATGCCTCTGCTAACATTGCATCTTCATCAGGCGTCATTTCTGGTAATTGAATTTCTGGAGTCAACACATAACATTGACAAGAGGCACACATCGCCATTCCACCACAAATACCAATGGTTCCTTCTGGTGCTAATTCGTAGGCGCGCACAAGCTCCATGATATTCATATTCATATCAGTAGGCGCGTCAACTTCATGCGAAACACCTTCTCTATCTATAATTGTAATTTTAATATCTGCCATAATACTTTTTCAAGTTAAACAAAAATACGGATTGTTTACTTTCAAAAAAAGAATATACCTCATTGGTTCATATTTAATACTAATTTTAAATAAGAACTGTTACGAATTACGAATTTTGTCGACTAATTAGTAAAATTAAAAAAATGAATTCACACGAAATAGATTATAAAATATATGGCTGTCGTACTTCATGACTTCGTAGACTTTAAATATAATTATTTTAGTTTTAATTTTAGTATTTCATAAGGAGTTTTTCCTTTAAAAGATCCATGTGGTCTATTGAAATTATAAAAATTTTCCCATTGTTCTAATTTTTGATTTAGATCAACATCATCAGTATAGCTTAAAAGTTGATAGAACTCTTTTTTATCAGTTAAATGAGATCGTTCAACTTTCCCATTTAACTGAGGCGTTCCTACTTTTATAAATCGGTGTCTCATTCCTAAATCTTGAACATGCCAATGAAATTTTGATTGAAATTCATGTCCGTTATCTGTTTGAATTGTATTAATTCTGAAAGGAAATTTATCTACAACATAATTTATGAAATCAATTGAACTTAATTGATTGTGCTTTTCATAGATTTTAAGCGCTCTAATTCGTGTAGCATCATCAATTGCTGTATATTGAAATCTCTTGATTTTATGGCCATTTGCATCTTGAAAAATTAGAAATTTAACATCAACCTGTACATGATGACCTGGTGTTTCTTTTTCATATCGAATACTATGCATAGCTCTTCTAGTTGCCTTTCTGTCTAATCGACCTACATTATTGCGTTTTAGAATACGATAAACACTTGATTCTGATATTAAAATATCATGATAACGTTCTAAATACCATTTAATTCGCCAAGTCCCTAATTTATGTTCTTTTCGAAGTTCTAATACTTTATTTACAATTTCTTGCTTGATTTGATTGGGAAATGTACGAGGAGTTGGTTTTTTTCTAAGTAAACCTTCTTCTCCATGTTCATCATATGCCTTTTTCCATTTATAAAATGTACTCTTTTTCACGCCAAAAAATTTATATGCTATAGAGTTATTTCCATATTCTTTGGCATATTTTAGAACTTGTAGTTTTTTACTATAAGTTAAATAAGCTGCTATTTCTTTTGTCTTTTTAATCATCATAAAGCTATATTAGTTTTTTACTAATTTAGTCTACGAGGATATGACGTACCCACAATTTGAAAAAACTTCTATTAACCGTTATTTTTTGTTCAGGATTTACGTTTGGACAAAATATTTTATCTTTTAGTAATGATCAATATAGCGGGATTAACGGTAGTGTTTTTTCTCCGACAACTTCATATTTTAACCCGAATAAATGGGATATTAATATTATTTCTGAGGATATTTTATTCAGAAATGATTACGCTTACGTATCCGATCAAAACGTATTAGGTTTAATAAAAGGTGAAACAAAATCAGCAAATATAAAAGCTGGAATAAGAGGAGAAACGCATTCTAATATTTTAGATTTCGCAACTAGAAATACGATTTCTTATCATTTGGAAAATGATTTTCTGGGACCTTCCGTTTCTTTTAAAAAGAAAATTAATAATCAAACTTATCGTCTTGGAATTTTCACCCGACTTCGTACACAAGGTTCTATTAAAGATTTAGATAATTATTTTCGTTTTAGTAATCAGAATGAAATAGAACCAAAAAATTATGAGTTTGAACCTACAAAGACAAATGCAATGAATTGGGCTGAATTAGGCTTAAATGTTTCGACAAATTTGTATACAACTAATACTTCTGAAGTTATTATTGGGGCAAATATTAAATATCTTTTGGGTTTAGATGGCGCGTATATCAAAAGTAAAAACGCGATAAAATTAGAAGCTGAACCAACTATAACAAGTACAATCGACAATCCTGATGCAAATATTTATGCGTCAAATTATGATATAAAAGCAGGATATTCTACCAATTATGATTTTGATCGAGATAAATATGTTTTACGAAATAGAGGAAATGGAGTTGGAATAGATTTAGGAATTTCTTTTGTGAACAGAAGAGCGAATGATGAATTATATGATTTCAAATTTTCGGCAAATTTATTAGATGTTGGATTAGTAAAATTCAGAGGCGATAACCATCATTTCTACAATCCCTCGCAAAGAGTTCAAATTCGTAATAATCCAAAATTAGATGGAGTTGAATTTGAAAGTGTTGATCAATATTTAGGACTTTTGAGCAAAGAAGTTTATGGTGATGAAACAAAATCTAAAACGGGAAATAATTTTTCGATCGGTTTACCAACGAGTTTACATCTTAATCTGAGTAAAAAAATTATTGAAAATCATTACTTAAATTTCAATTTGATGCAACGAATTCCAGTTTTTGAAAATAGTTTGAAACGTATCAATGTGCTACAAACTTCTTATACTATCCAAAAAAATGGATTTGGAATTGGACCTTCCCTTTCTATCTATGATTTTGAAAATATAACATTTGGTGGGTATGTAAGAATTGGCCCTCTAATTTTGGGCAGTGATAATGCAATTCCAATCGTTTTTAAACAGAAAAAATTAACTTCTGCGAACTTTTATTTTGGATTAAAATTTTATCCTTTTTGGGACAATGAAGCCAAAAGACGAAGTAGAGAACCTTGTGAATGTGAATAAAAAAAACCTTTTACGCAAAACGTAAAAGATTTAAAAAATATTTCTATTTATTTTGTTAAAATTAGTCAATAGCTTTGACAACCGCTTTTTCGGCTTCTTTTCTTGTCCCGTCGAAACCATCAACACCAGAAACTGTTGTGTATTTCAAGACAAATTTTTTCCCAGGATTCATTCTATTGTAAACAGACTGACACATTAGCGTTGCTTCATGGAAACCACATAAAATCAACTTCAATTTTCCTGGATAAGTATTTACATCACCAATCGCGTAAATTCCTTCGATATTTGTTTGATAATCTAACGCATTATTTACCTTGATTGCATTTTTCTCAATCTCCAATCCCCAATTTGCAATAGGACCTAGTTTTGGAGAAAGACCAAACAATGGAATAAAATAATCTGTTTCAAGTTCAAAAGTTTCACCTTCTTTTTCAATTACCAAACTTTCCACTTTTCCTTCACCTTTGATTCCAGTAATTTCAGCTGGAGTAACCAAATTAATTTTTCCTGCTTTTTTCAATTCAATTACTTTATCAACAGAATCTAAGGCTCCACGGAATTCATTTCTTCTGTGTACCAACGTAACTTCGGCAGCAACATCAGCCAAGAAAATAGACCAATCCAAAGCAGAATCACCACCACCAGCAATTACGATTTTTTTATCACGGAACAATTCAGGATTTTTTACAAAATACTCCACTCCATTTTCTTCGTATGCTTCGATGTTTTCGATAATTGGTTTACGAGGTTCAAAAGATCCAAGACCACCTGCAATCGCAACTGCTTTTCCTTGCACTTGCGTTCCTTTATTAGTTGTTACAATAAAAGTTCCGTCTTCTTGCTTATCGATTGTTGCAGCTTGTTCGTTCAATGTAAAACCTGGCTCAAATTGTTTGATTTGCTCCATCAAATTATCAATCAATTCACCTGCACCAACAGAAGGATAACCAGGAATATCAAAAATTGGTTTTTTTGGATACAATTCTGTCAATTGTCCTCCAGGTTGAGGAAGTGCATCAATAATATGACATCTCATTTTTAATAAACCTGCTTCGAAAACGGCAAAAAGACCAGTTGGTCCAGCTCCGATTATAACTATATCTGTTTGAATCATTTTTTTGAATTTTATTTAGAACGTTACTAAATTGAATGCAAATTTAATGAATTTGAAAGGATTAATCGATGATTATCATCAGAAGTCTAATAATATTTATTGATAATAAAAAAGACAAATTCAATAATGAATTTGTCTTTTGAAGTTGTAGCGAAGAGCAGAATCGAACTGCCGACCTCAGGGTTATGAATCCTGCGCTCTAACCATCTGAGCTACCTCGCCTTGTTTTTAGTGGTGCAAATATAAGAGGTTATTTTCGATTAAAACAAATCTTTTTTGAAATATTTTCAATAAAAAGTCGCTTAAATAGGCTAATCAATTGAATTTCATTAAAATTAAAATCACATTTTTTTTAAGAAAATATCATCCACAAAAAAATCCTCAAGTAAAACTTGAGGATTTTGATATTTTATCTATTTTTCTACTTACGCTAAAGCATTTTTGATACGTGTCATTGCTTCTTTCAACTCTTCTACAGACGCCGCATACGAGATACGAATACAATTTTTAGACCCGAAAGCCGAACCAGAAACAACTGCAACTTGTGCATGCTCTAATAAATATAAAGCTAAATCATCTGCATTGTTAATTGTAACGCCATTGTATGTATTTCCGAAAGTTGCCGTAACATCTGGAAATAAATAGAAAGCTCCTTTTGGTTCGTTTACTTTGAACGTTGGAATTTCTCTTGCCCAACCTAACATCAATTCACGACGTTCTGCAAACGCATCAACCATGTATTGAACAGAACTTGGATCTGCTTCTAAAGCCGTAATTGCAGCACGTTGAGCGATAGACGTTGCTCCCGAAGTCACTTGTCCTTGTAACGTTTCGCATGCTTTTGCTAACCAAGCTGGCGCTCCAATGAAACCAATTCTCCAACCTGTCATTGCGAAAGCTTTTGCTAAACCATTTACAGTTACTGTTTGATTATAAACTTCTGGGAAAGATGCAATCGAAACATTTTTTTCTCCGTAAACAATGTGCTCATAAATTTCGTCCGAAATAATAATCACATCTGGATATTTTGCTAAAACCTCAGCCAAACCTTTCAATTCTTCTCTTGTGTAAACTGATCCTGACGGATTACAAGGAGATGAATAAATAATAGCACGAGTTTTATCTGTAATTGCAGCTTCTAACTGTGCTGGTGTAATTTTGAAATCAGCTTCTAAAGTTCCTTCCACAAAAACTGGCGTTCCTCCTGATAATTCTACGATATCTGAATAAGAAACCCAATAAGGTGTTGGAATAATTACTTCAGTTCCTTCGTCTACAATTGCTTGTAAAACATTATAAATAGATTGTTTTGCTCCAGTAGAAACAACAACTTGATTTGCTGTATATTCAATATTGTTATCACGTTTAAACTTCTTACAAATTGTTTCCTTCAAATCTGCATACCCTGCAATTGGAGGATATCCTGAATAATTTTCGTCGATAGCTTTTTTAGCTGCCTCCTTGATAAAATCTGGTGTATTGAAATCTGGTTCTCCAATACTTAAACTAATCACATCGATTCCTTGTGATTTTAATTCTCTTGCTTTCGCAGACATTGCAATAGTTGCAGATGGTTTCAAATTCTGTAAACGCTTTGAAAGTTGCATAATATTTGTGTGTTATTTGTAATGTAACAATTTATTATTGCGAAGATACTTTTTTCTCCGTAGAATTTTGTTACTTTTAATCATTAAAAATCTAAGAATAAAATAAAAAATTATGGCTGAAATTACATTCAAAGGAAATCCTATTCATACAGGCGGAGATTTACCTATAATTGGTGAAAAAGCGCCGATTTTTGCTTTAACAGCAGGAGATTTAAGCGACAAAACATTGGCTGATTATGCTGGAAAAAATGTTGTTTTAAATATTTTTCCAAGTGTTGACACTGGTGTTTGTGCGCAATCTGTACGAACTTTTAACAAAGAAGTTTCTTCTGCTGCAAATACAGTTGTGTTATGTATTTCGAAAGATTTACCTTTCGCTTTATCTCGTTTTTGTGCTGCCGAAGGTTTGGATAATGTAGTCACTTTATCTGATTTCAAAAATGAAGAATTCGCAAATGCTTATGGTGTTAAAATGGTTGATGGACCATTAAATGGATTATTATCTCGCGCAGTTGTAGTAATTAATCCAAATGGAGAAGTTGCTTATGCAGAACAAGTTCCTGAAATTGGACAAGAACCAGATTACACACATGCTTTAGCTGCAATTAAGTAATCAAAATAAAAAAAAGCGTTACCCGAAAAGTAACGCTTTTTGTTTTGACTATTTTGTGTAAGATAAACTACTTCGCAAATTGAGCAGCTAATTTCTCAGCTTTTTTTGATTCTGAATAATCATAGAAACCTTCACCAGATTTCACTCCTTTTTTACCAGCAGTAACCATATTTACTAACAATGGACAAGGTGCATATTTAGGATTTTTGAATCCGTCGTACAATACTTCTAAGATTGATAAACAAACGTCTAAACCAATAAAATCAGCTAACTGTAATGGTCCCATTGGATGAGCCATTCCTAATTTCATTACTTCGTCAATTTCTTTCACGCCCGCAACTCCTTCATATAAAGAATAAATTGCTTCGTTAATCATTGGCATTAAAATACGATTGGCGATAAAACCTGGATAATCATTCACTTCAACTGGAACTTTTCCTAATTTTTCTGACATTTCCATAATCGCTTTCGTTACTTCGTCTGTTGTATCGTAACCACGAATAATTTCAACCAATTTCATCATCGGAACTGGATTCATGAAATGCATTCCAATCACTTGTTTTGGACGACTTGTAACAGACGCAATTTTTGTAATCGAAATAGAAGAAGTATTAGACGCTAAAATTGCATTTGCTGGCGCAGCTTCATCAATTTGTTTGAAGATTTTCAATTTCAAATCTAAATTTTCTGTTGCAGCTTCTACAACTAAATCCGCATTTTTTACCGCTTCCGCAGTATCTGTAAATGTTGTAATATTATTTAAAGTTGCTGTTTTGTCAGCTTCCGTAATTTTTTCTTTGGCGATCATACGCTCCAAATTTCCAGCGATTGTTTTCAATCCACGCTCCAAACTATCTTGAGAAACGTCAACCAAATTCACTGCAAATCCTGATTGTGCGAAAACGTGAGCAATTCCATTCCCCATCGTTCCAGCTCCAATAACTGTAATGTTTTTCATCTTTTTGTATGTTTGTTTTTATTATTTATTTTTTTTCGAGATTCGAAGTTCGAAATGAGTTTTGCGAAATTTGATTTTTCAGAATGAGAAGCTGAAATGAATTCAGCTTGACAAATTTTCGTCATTCTGAACTTGTTTCAAAATCACATCATATTCATGCGTTTAGCGAAATTCGAACTTCTAAAATCTAACATCGATTTATTCTTTCTCGATTGTTTGATTTTTGATGACTTGCTGTTCTTTTTCAAAATAAGCAATAATCTCCAATGCAACTTTCAATGCATTTCGTCCATCTTGTAACGAAACTTTAATTGGTGAATTATTCACAATAGAATCTGCAAAGCTTTCTAATTCATCCAAAATTGCATTATTTGGTAAAATTTCTGGATGTTCAAAACAAATTTCTCTACGATCTCCTTTATCGTTTTCCAAAATCATCGCAAATTCACTTGGATTTTCTGGCGCTTTGTGCATTTTAATAATTTCAGTCTTTTTCGTCAAGAAATCAATTGAAATATACGCATTTCGTTGAAAAACACGCATTTTTCGCATATTTTTCATTGACATTCTACTTGTCGAAACATTCACCACACAACCATTTTCAAACTCAATTCGAGCATTTGCAATATCAGGTGTATCACTAATTACCGAAACTCCAGACGAATGAATTGATTTAATTTCTGATTTTACAATCGATAAAATCACATCTAAATCATGAATCATCAAATCTAAAACTACAGGAACATCTGTACCGCGCGGATTAAATTCTGCCAAACGATGCGTTTCAATAAACAATGGTTCTTCGATAAAAGGTGCAGCCGCTGTAAATGCAGGATTAAAACGCTCTACGTGTCCAACTTGCGCTTTCAAACCTTTTTCATTTGTCAATTTCAACAAATGATCTGCCTCTTCTAAGGTATGCGTAACTGGTTTTTCGATGAAAAAATGTTTATTTTTTTCGATCACTTTCAATGCCACTTCATAATGTGATAACGTTGGTGTCACAATATCGACAACATCAACAGCATCAATCAATTCGTCCATCGAACTAAAATATTTATACCCAAATTCAGCTTCAACTTTTTTTCCATTTTCTTCAAAAGAATCAAAGAAGCCAATTAATTCGTATCTTTCCGATTGATTTAATAACTTTAAATGGATTTTTCCAAGGTGCCCAGCACCGATCACTCCTACTTTTAACATTTGGTAGATTTTGCCGTTAAAATTAATGAGAATAAGTTGTATTTAATGCATTTTTGTAAAAATTTTGGAATATGTCTGTAGACGATTTTAAACACAGAGGACGACGCAAAATGTTGGTTGATTTGTTGCGCTCGAAAGGAATTGAAGATGAAAACGTATTGGAAGCTATTAATTTAGTGCCACGACATTTATTTTTAGACAGCGCATTTACGGAATTCGCATATCGCGACGAAGCTTTTCCGATTGCTGCTGGACAAACGATTTCGCATCCGTTTACAGTTGCTTTTCAGACACAATTATTAGACATTCAGCCTAATGAAAAAGTCTTAGAAATCGGAACTGGTTCTGGTTATCAAACTGCTGTTTTGGTTGCTTTGGGTGTTGAAGTTTTTACGATTGAAAGACAAAAAGATTTGTTTGATTTCTCGAAAATCATGTTGAAAAAAATCAATTTCGAGCCACGTTATCAAACGTATGGAGATGGTTACAAAGGTTTACCTTCTTTTGCTCCTTTTGATAAAATTATTGTAACGGCTGGTGCGCCAGAAATTCCAGAAGAATTAAAAAAACAATTGAATATTGGAGGAATAATGGTGATTCCAGTTGGTGAACAATCGCAACGAATGATTGTCATTATGAGATTATCAGAAGATCAATTTGAACATTACGAATTTGGTGATTTCAAATTTGTGCCAATGTTAGAAAGTCGAGATAAATAGAATAAAAAACTCCAACTAAAGTTTAGTTGGAGTTTTTTATTTTATTTATTAATCATCAATTTTCTTAAAATTCCCGTTTTTATCAAATTTTAATTCAAGTCCATTGTTCAATTTCACTTCAATTTCTTTTCGATCTCTTTCTATTTTTGTTATTGTAGTATTCGGAAAACTTCTTTTCACATAATTCGAAATTTTAGCTGGAATAAATCCTGTTGGAATAGCATTTCGTTTTCCATCGACTTCTTTCCAAGCTCCGTCTCCATCAAATTCTACTTTTGTTCCATTTGCCAAATACACTTTATATTCTTTCGAAAAATAATCGTCGTCCAACATCACAGAACCAACTTGTTTTGCACCAAAATATTTGTTGATAAATTGCTGTCCCATTTTTGGAACTTGGTTATATTTTATTGCTTTATCTTGAGCAAAAGAAATCAACGTTGCACTTAACATGATAACACTTAAAAACTTTTTCATTTTGTTTGATTTTATAATTATTAAGACAAAGTTGCAAAGTGAATTAGGAAAGATTTGGGAATAATTTATTTTTTCAGAATAAATTGATGAAAAGGAAACTCATAATTGTAATGTAACGTCAAATTTTGTTGATTTTTGATAATCGTGTCCACAATCGAAAGCCCTAATCCATTATTTCCATCACTTGTCCCTTGTTTATAAAAACGACTAAAAATAAGATTCGAATCCAATGTTGCGTTTTTCCCTGTATTCGAAATTATAAATTGATTTGAATCACTTTCTATCTTAATAATTTTCTCATCATTATTATGTTTGATCGCATTTCGAATCAAATTTGAAATTAAAATTCGCGCTAAATCGATATTAAAATCAAGAATAAAATCTGCCTTAAAATTCGTTTCTAATTTAATTTCTTCTGCTTCTAAAATTTCTTCATAATCTTCGATCAAATCTTTTGTCAAAGCTGTAAAATTAACTTCAACATTATTTTTGTATTGATTATTCTCGATTCGAGATAACATTAACAACGATTTATTAAGATTCACCATTCGCCAAAGTGTTTGCTTGGTTTCTACCAAACTCATCACCTCTTTTTCTTTTAAATCTGAATTTTCTATTAGCAAATCAAGTTTGTTTAGCGCAATTGTCAAAGGTGTTTGCAATTCGTGGGAAGCATTTTCGATGAACAATTTTTGTGAATTAAAAACCTCATCATTTCGATTAATCATTCGCTCAATTTCTTTTTGCAAATAAGAAAATTCTTTCACATTCGTTTCGACAAGTTTTGGTTTTTCGTTATTTCCTACTTCATATTTTCTTAATTGAGAAATAATTTGCCCAAAAGGTTTGAAGGCTTTTTTCAATCCAAAATGATTAATCAATAAAATACTAATCAAAATAAAAACATACAACGCAATCAAAGAAATCGATAAATCATAAATCAATTCATCTTCTTCGACTGTTGAGGTTCTTATTTCTAATGAATACGGATGATTTTCTTTGTCATAAAAACCAGTTCTCAATATACGATAAGGTTCCATATCATCATCGTATCCCATGTAAACCAACTCATTCGAAAAGTGATTTCTTTCATCATATTTACTTGGATCAACTTTGGAAATTTTGAATTGACTTAATCCAAATTCGGTTGTATTTAATAAATTCGGATCGCGATAAGCTTCTCGAATAATTTCAATTTTTTGATTCTTTAATCCGTCATCTACATTGTCATAAACTTCATCCAAAATCAAGGAATGAAAAAGAAATGCCCAAATCGCAATAACGATAAGCAACCAAAATGTGAGGTAACGAAATGTATAATTTTTTAGTGATATTTTCATGTTAAATCAACTTATAACCAATCCCATAAACCGCTTGTAAATCGGCTTCAGAATTTGCTTCTTTCATTTTTTTTCTTAGATTTTTTATTTGCGAATAAATAAAATCTAAATTATCAGATAGCTCAATATGATCTCCCCAAACACTTTCTGCTAAAGTTGTTTTCTGAAAAACACGTTCGGGTCTCAACATAAAATAATACAGCAAATCATATTCCTTTCTGTTTAATTTCAGTTCGATATTATTTACTTTTACCAAACGATCTTCGGGAAAAATTTGAATATTTTTATAACTCAAAACATCCTCTCCTTTTTGTAGATTTTTGCGCAAAGCAACTTTAATTCGAGCCAATAATTCAGCAAAATGAAATGGTTTCGCTAAATAATCATCCGCGCCAACCAATAATCCTTCTACTTTATCATCAACCGAATCTTTCGCCGACAAAATAATCACCGAAGATTCTTCAATTCCTTCAACAAAGACATTCCATCACCGTCTGGTAACATCATATCCAATAAAATGCAATCATAATCGAACGAAATTATTTTATCCAAAGCTTGCTGATAATTATCTGCTGTTTCGACAATCATCTTTTCCTTTTCTAAAAACTCAACAATTGTTTCTTGCAATTTTATTTCATCTTCTACGACTAAAATCTTCATAACTTCAGTTTAAATAATTGGTAAAAATAGATAGTAAAATAGGAAAGAATTAGGAAAACTCCTACTTTTATTCTCAAAATTTAAGATTTCAATTTTGAAAAAATATAGCTTTAAAAATGATTATAGCGAAGGTGCTCACCCAGCAATTTTGCAACGATTAATCGATACAAATTTAGAACAAACAATTGGTTACGGCGAAGACGAATTTTGCAATGAAGCAAGAGAGTTCATCAAAAAAAGACTGAAAAAAGATTCAGCAATTCATTTTGTTTCTGGTGGAACACAAGCCAATTTAATTGTAATTTCTTCTATTCTAAAACCACACGAATCTGTAGTTGCAGCCGAAAGCGGGCATATTGCCGTTCACGAAACGGGCGCGATAGAAGCAACAGGACATAAAATAAATACCATTGCGACGGATAATGGAAAAATAACTCCTGAGCAAATTTCGATTATTCTTGCCACACATACGGACGAGCATATGGTAAAGCCAAAATTGGTTTATATTTCTAATTCTACGGAAGTTGGAAGTGTTTATTCAAAAAAGGAATTGCAAAAGCTTTATCATTTTTGCCAAGAAAATAATTTATACCTTTTTGTTGATGGCGCACGTTTAGCTTCTGCTTTAACTTCTTCTAAATGTGATTTAAACTTAGAAGATATGGCAAATTTTGCAGATGTTTTTTACATTGGTGGAACTAAAAATGGTGCACTTTTAGGTGAAGCAATTGTGATAAATAATTTAAAATTGGACGAAGATTTTCGTTATCATATTAAGCAAAAAGGCGGAATGTTAGCGAAAGGACGTTTGATAGGAATTCAATTTTCGGAAATGTTTCGAGATGATTTATTTTTCGAGATGGGAAAACACGCCAATCAAATGGGAGAAAAATTAGCAAATGCTATTTCAGCAAAAGGTCACAACTTTTTGACAGAACCATCTTCCAATCAAATTTTCCCTATTTTACCAAATTCAATTATCGAAAAACTACAACAAGATTTTGAGTTTTATATTTGGCAAAAAATTGATGAACAAAATTCTGCAATTAGATTAGTCACTTCTTGGACAACACCAGAGGAACAAGTAGAAAATTTTATCAAATCAATATAAAAAATAAAAGGATCCATAAATTATTGGATCCTTTTATTTTAATAATAATCTTTCATATTTTTCAAACGCTCTTTCGCGCGTTTATATTCTGCTTTTCTGATTTCTTTTTTACGTTTCATCAAATTTTTATCGTAAGAATAATTACGTTCTATTCGCTTGATATCTCTTTCGTATTCGTCTTCTAAACGCTCTAATCGATCATCAATTCGGTCTTTATAATAATCGTCACGATGAGAATTTGACCATTTATAACGTTGATTATCATTTAAGATTTTATCAATATCACGTTGTAAATTGTAAGAAATCTCTCTTTTTCTTCTACCTTTTTCGTAACCAGATAAATTACGATCTCTTCCAACTCTTTCGAAATCTTTACTTGCTTGTTTTTTTAAAGCAATTATTTTATTTTTTTGACTTGATGATATTCCGTAATAATCAGATCTTTCAATTAAAATATCGACATTTCTATTATTTCCATCATTTGGTCTATTTTGCGCATAACTTGAAATTGTAAACAATGCAAAACCAAAAATTAAAAACTTCTTCATATTCTAAACTTTCGTTTAGAATATGCAAAGTCCGTACTGAAATGAATAAATTATTAAAATTTATATTTAACCAACAACTAATCAATAAATTAATTAAACCTTAGTTTTTTCTAACGCTTGCAAAATATCTTCGATAATATCCACTTTATCCTCCAAACCGACCGATAAACGAATAGAACCTGGCCTAATTCCCAAATCTGCACGTTCTGCATCTGATAATTTTGCGTGAGTTGTAGTTGCTGGATGCGTTGCAATCGATCTCGAATCTCCTAAATTAGACGTATATAAAATCATTTCTAATGCATCAATAAATCTGAAAGCACGTTCTTTTCCTCCTTTCACTTCAAATGTTACGATTCCACCCCCGCCTTTCATTTGTTTTTTCGCCAACTCATATTGCGGATGCGATGGTAAAAATGGATATTTCACATCTGCAATTTCAGCATGATTTTCCAAAGCTTCTGCCAACGCCAACGCATTTTCGCAATGACGATCCATACGAAGTGGCAACGTTTCTAAACTTTTAGAAATTGTCCACGCATTAAAAGCCGACATCGCCGGACCTGTATGACGAATAAAAAACATCATTTCATTGATTAATTCTTCTTTTCCTACAACTACTCCACCCAAAACTCGACCTTGTCCGTCCATATATTTTGTTGCAGAATGAATAGATAAATCAAATCCAAATTGCAAAGGTTGTTGTAAATATGGCGTTGCGAAACAATTGTCAATTGCAAAAATAACATTCGGATGTTTTTCTTTCAATTTTGCCAAAGCTTCTAAATCAAATAATTCTAATCCAGGATTTGAAGGCGATTCTAAGAAAACAATTTTTGTATTTGATTGAATTGCTTTTTCCCAATCCTCGATATTTGGCGTTTCTACATATGTATAAGTTACGCCCCAACGCGGAAATAATTGCGTAATTAATTGATGTGTAGAACCAAAAATTGCACGACTCGATACAATATGATCTCCACTTTTTATATACGAAGCAAAAGATGCAAAAACAGCAGCCATTCCCGAAGCAAAAGCTAAACCTGCATCTGCTTTTTCCAAAGCACAAACGCGATTAATAAACTCTGTTGTATTTGGATTTGCATAACGTGAATAAACCATACCTTGCTCTTCTTCTGCAAAAATTGCACGTCCTTGCTCTGCGCTATCAAAAATAAAACTTGATGTTAAATATAATGGAACCGAATGCTCGCGAGTAGCAGATCTTGGCGCTTGCTCACGAATTATCTTAGACTGATCTTTTTTCATAAGAATCAAAGTTAACGATAGTTTTATTAAGCAAAAAGCTTTTAATAAAGTTTTAAACAGAAATTATTTCTGTTTTCAATCGTTGTTTCGATAATTTGACTGTTTCTAAAAAGATTTTTAGAAATATTTCAGAAACGATTTTAAAACTTTCATTTTCATCACGATTAAAAATGATTAAACGAGTAATTATTCCTAAAATATCATTCAAATTTAATCTCTACCTTTGCAGTCTTATATCAATTTATGTCATTCGAAAATTTAGGATTATCACCATATTTATCAAAAGCAATTACAAAACTTGGATTTTTAAAACCTTTTGAAATTCAGACCGAAACAATTCCATCTATTTTAAAAGGAAAAGATGTGATGGGAATTGCAAAAACTGGTTCTGGAAAAACCTTGTGTTTTGTTGCGCCTTTGCTACAAAAAATTCAACATCAATCGTACGAAAAATCTCGTAACATAAAAGCGTTAATTTTAGTTCCAACACGTGAACTAGCAGTTCAGATTGAACAAACTTTTGCAGGATTGCGAACTGCTTTACGCCGTGAGGTACAAACGCAAGCGGTGTATGGAGGAACTTCGATTAATCCACAGATGAAAAATTTGTATGGAACAGAAATTTTGATTGCAACTCCTGGTCGTTTATTGGATTTAATGGATCATAATGCGTTATCATTGGATCAATTGCAATATTTGGTGATTGACGAAGCAGACAAAATGTTCCAATTAGGATTTGGAGATGAGATGAACCGAATTTTGAAAAGTGTTCCGAAAAAGAAACAATCAATTCTATTTTCTGCAACTTTGAATGATAAAATTGATGAAATAAAATCTACATTAAGTATTGATCCAATTGTTGTTGAAATCAAAAAACAAGAAATTGATTTGGAACAAATCGAACAAGTTGCTTATAAAGTTGATGCCGAAACAAAAGGTCCTTTTTTACGTTATTTAATCAAATCTGAAAACTTAGAACAAGTTTTGGTTTTTGTTTCTTCGACACGAACTGCAGATAATTTAGTAGAAAAATTAAAAAAGAATAAAATCTCTGCAATGGCGATTCACAGTAAGAAATCCCAAGGCGCTAGAATGGATAATTTGGAAGATTTTAAACTAGGTGATATTAAAGTTTTGGTTGCAACAGATTTGATTGGACGCGGAATTCATATCGAAGGTTTACCAACTGTTATTAATTACGAATTACCTCGTTCGCCTTTAGATTATGTGCACAGAATCGGGCGTACAGGTCGTGCAAATGCAAACGGAAAAGCCATTAGTTTGATTACAGAAGAAGATTTGCATCATTTCAAAATCATTCAGAAAAAAATGGGTAAAAAAGTTGATTTACTTCCAACTGATAATGTGAATTTACACGGATTCTAAGAAATACGAAACTCGAATTACGAAGTTAGAAACTCAACAACTCTAACTTCGTATTTCTAATTTTTTACTTCTAGATATGTGGACCAAGCATATTTTTAGGATCAAGGATTTCGTCCAAACGTTCTTTCGACAATAAACCGTGATCTAAGACCAATTGATATACACCTCCTCCTGTTTCTAAAGCTTCTTTCGCAATTTTTGTACTTGCTTTGTAACCAATGTAAGGATTTAAAGCTGTAACAATTCCAATACTATTTTGTACTTCATTTTTCAAATGTTCTGCGTTTGCTGTAATTCCATCCACACATTCAACACGTAGCGTATTCATCGCATTTGTTAAATATTGAATCGATTCCATAATCGAAAAACCAATTATTGGCTCCATTACATTTAATTGTAATTGACCAGCTTCGGCAGCCATTGTTATTGATAAATCATTTCCAATCACTTTAAAACAAACTTGATTCACTACTTCTGGAATTACTGGATTTACTTTCCCTGGCATAATCGAAGATCCTGGTTGTTTTGGAGGTAAATTAATCTCGAACAAACCTGTTCTCGGACCAGATGTTAACAAACGTAAATCATTACAAATTTTCGACAACTTCACACAAAGACGTTTCAAAGCTGATGAATAATCCACAAACGAGCTTGTATCCGAAGTTGCTTCAACTAAATTATCAGCCAACGAAACATCTTCATTCATGATTTCAGCTATTTTAGTTGTACACAATTGTGCATAACCTGGAACAGCATTCAATCCAGTTCCAATTGCAGTTGCACCCATATTAATTACTAATAATTCGGCAGCAATTCGGTTTAAATTATCAACTTCTTTATGTAATGTATTCGAAAAACCTTCAAACTCTTGCCCAAGCGTCATTGGAACTGCATCTTGCAATTGCGTACGTCCCATTTTTATAACATTACCAAATTGTTTACCTTTTTTATCAAGTGCCTCATACAACGAAGTTAATGCCTCAACCAAAGGTTTATTCATATTAAATAATGCTAATTTCAAAGCAGATGGATAGGCATCATTCGTAGATTGCGAAAGGTTTACATGATCATTTGGCGAACAAAATTGATACTCTCCTTTTTGTTTTCCTAAATACTCCAAAGCAATATTTGCAATTACTTCATTTGCATTCATATTTGTAGAAGTTCCCGCACCACCTTGTATCATATCGATTGGAAATTGCTCTGTATATTTACCAGCAATTAACTCATTCGAAGCAAAAGAAATCGCATCAAATAATTCTTTCGATAAAATTCCTAATTCATGATTGGCTTGCGCAGCACCTAATTTCACAACACCAAGCGCTTTTACAAATTCGGGATAATGTGACAAATAGTTATTGGAAATTTTGAAATTATTAATGGCACGTTGCGTTTGCACACCATAATAAGCCGTTTCAGGAATTTGTAATTCTCCTAATAAATCAGACTCCGTTCTCATTTTATTTATTGTTTGTTATTGACAATTAAAGGTAAGGAATAATCTAGTATCTTTTTGAAAAGCATTTTGTCTAAAAATTCAAAAAATCTATATCTTTAAAACATTAACACAAAAGAGATGAAAGCAGCTCGTTATTATTCATTAGACGTTTTTCGTGGCGCAACTGTTGCGTTGATGATTTTGGTAAATAATCCAGGAACTTGGTCGGCTATGTTCGATCCTTTGGAGCATGCAGAATGGCACGGATGTACGCCAACAGATTTGGTTTTTCCTTTCTTTTTGTTTGCTGTAGGAAATGCAATGGCTTTTGTGATTCCAAAATTGCAACAACAACCTCAACAAATTTTCTGGCAAAAAGTAATAAAACGAACAATTCTAATTTTCGGAATTGGATTATTCATCAATTGGTGGCCATTTTTCAAGTGGGATAATAATGACCTTATTTTCAAAGCATGGAAAGATTCAGAAGAAAGCGGAATCCGAATAATGGGCGTTTTACAACGAATTGCAATTGCTTATTTTTTCGCTTCGGTGATTGCTTTTTATTTTAAACAAAAACAAGTTTTATTGATAAGTTGTGCGATTCTTCTACTTTATTGGGTTTTAACTTTCGGACTTGGAACTTCTGACCCTTATTCATTAGAAGGTTTCATCGGAACTAAAATCGATAATCAATTGCTTGGTTTAGCGCATATTTACAAAGGAGAAGGTGTTCCGTTTGATCCCGAAGGAATTTTCAGTACAATTTCTACTATTCCACAGGTTTTATTTGGGTATTTGGTTGGTGATTATATTCAGAAACAAGGAAATATCAATTGGTTGAATCGTCCTTTACCAAAAACTGACAATCCGCAATATAAAATGTTAGCTGGTTTATTTGTTTTAGGAACAATTGCATTGACAATTGGTTATGTTTGGCAATGGGATTTCCCGTACAATAAAAAGATTTGGAGCAGCTCTTATGTTTTCAACACAACTGGTTTAGCAATTTTGACAATTGGCGCTATGATTTGGTTCATCGAAATTTTAGGCATCAAAAATGGTTTCATGAAATTCTTTGATGTTTTTGGAAAAAATCCTTTGTTCATCTTTGTTTTGAGCGGATTATTACCTCGATTATTAGGTTTAATCAAAATTGAAGCTGGTTTAAACGACAAAAGAGAAATCAAATTCATTTCACCATTGGATTGGTTCTACGAAAATGTTTGCGCTAAAATTCCTGGAATTCCAGAAATTGGTTCATTTGTTTATTCGCTAATTTTCTTAGCTTTCTTTTGGTGGTTAGCTTATTTATTAGATAAAAAGAAGATTTATATTAAAGTTTAAAAGTCTTGAGTAGTAATATTATAAGTTTTTAGAAGAGATGTCTCGATTCCTCGACATGACATTAATTATCAGCCTAGATTGGATTTTCTTGTCATGTTGAGCGAGTCAAACGATGTAGAAACATCTAATATTTAGAAAACAATCTTACTTATAAAAATTATTTCTAAACCTTCTTATAAACAGCATAAAACTGATAAAAGTGCTGAATATTTTCAACATCAAAAATAATTTGTTTCCATTGATTTAATTCCAAAATCAATTGATTTTCGTGTTGAGTAAACTTCCCAACAAAAATTTCATCATCATTCAAATACAAACCAAACTTATCATTTACCAAATGTAAATTTTCCACTTCCAAATGTTCAAAAAATAAAATAGATGATTCTTCTTCTGTAAAATCGATAGGTGAAGCGATATTCGAAGAATATTCTAACGCAATAAATTGATGCGAATTATAGATTGGAAAATAGATCGACGGATAGTTTTCTATATTAGAAAATAATTCTTTTTTTAACTGAATTATTTCTCGTGATAAAAAAGGAATCGCGCTCAAATTTTTAACATTTCGTAACATATCAGCTTCCTCAAAATAGTTATTAAAGTGTAATATTTCGTTAACTGTTAAGTTTTTTTCGATCAAATGACTTATTGGAATGCTAAAATATTTAGCAATTAGAGAAATCGTTTCAATTCGTGGCTCTGCACGTTTTTCTTCGTAAGATGAAATATTCCCTCTACTAACATCGAATAAATCAGCAAAAGCTTGCTGAGTTAAGTTCTTAACTTGTCTTAATTTCTTTATATTTTCACCAATTTTTGTCATTATTTAAAATTTTAACATTTTTATTTGCTAATTATTTTAGCAAATTGTTTAATTTTATGGAAACAAATTACAAAAAACACTAATAACAACAAAATGAATTATTTTTCGAAGATTGAAAATTTTATTCAAAACATCAATTACACCATCACTTACAAAGACGAAAAAGAAGGTGTTTTTATGATTGAAAATTTATTGGATGGTGTTCAAAATCTGATTGTAGGGATTGCACCACCTGTTATCATTTTCGAGTTGTATTTATTTACAATTACAAATGATAATCTGGAAATGCTAAAAGCGTTGTTGATGAAAAATCGCGATATCATTCATGGTGCTTTTGCAATAACAGAAGACGGAAACAAAGTCATTTATCGTTACACACTTCAAGTTGCGAATCTTGATCAAAACGAATTTGAAGCAACGTTAAACTCTTTGAGCTTATTGATGAGCGAATATTCTGCTCAATTAATCGAATTTTCTAAACAATAAAACAATATCACTATGAATATTTTCAAACGTATTTTTAGAATTGGACAAGCGGAAATACATTCGGTTGTCGAAAAAATGGAAGACCCAATCAAAATGACAGAACAAGGAATTCGCGAAATGCGCGACGATCTTAATCAATCATTAGAGGCTTACGCAAAGGTAAAAGCAATGGCAATTCGTTCGCAAAATAGCGTCGACAAAAAGAAAGAAGAAGCTGCAGATTATGAACGAAAAGCAATTCTTTTGTTAGAAAAAGCTGGGCGAAGTGAAATTACAGTTGAACAAGCCGAAAGTTTAGCGAAAGAAGCTTTGGGCTTAAAGAATCAATTGTTAGAAGAAATTACTGAATTAGAAAATCAAGTAATTATTCATGAAAAATCTGCAAATGAAGTCCATAAAAATGTCGAAGTTCTAAAATTCAACATTAATAAATGGGAAAATGAATTGACAACATTAAAAGCGCGTGTAAAAGTTGCTGATGCCACAAAACAAGTGAACAAACAAATGGCTAAAATTGATGCGAATAGCACAATTAGCATGTTAGAACGTATGAAAGCCAAAGTGGAAGAAGACGAAGCACTTGCGCAAGCTTACGGAAGTTTAGCGGATAATTCGAAAACCGCAGATGATGAAATTAATGAAACCTTAAAAGGAGATTTGATTCAAAATGAATTAGAAGCTTTGAAGCTAAAAATTCAGTCGAAAAATCAAGAATAAATCACTTTTTATAGTGAATTATTTCTATAAAATTTTTAGTAAATTAATCTCTTTTAAAAAATCAAAACTATGGCATCTAAATATGAATACAAAACAATAGAAATAATGCCTAACGCTGGCTTATTTTCTATCAAAATAGATAAAACATTTTTGGATGATTTACTAAATAAATATGGAAATGAAGGCTGGGAATTAATCACTTCCACTCCGCTTTCCATCAACAGCACAACGAAAATTATTTATTATACATTCAGAAGAGCTATTTAACATTAAAAATTAACACTAAATGACCGAAATTTTAGACCTTCTTTTTAATCCATTGGCCAACGGAATTATGACCATTTTGATGGGATTTTCTCTTGTCTATTGGGTATTTCAACTGTTAGCTGGTGACGGAATTGATCTTGGAACAGATTCTGATTTTCATATCGGAGACATCAATGATGTTGATGCCCACCACGAAATTGACGCTGATCACGATGCTGATGCAGACGTGCATCACGAACCAGGTTTTTGGGCAAAATGTTTAGAATTCATCAATGTTGGTAAAGTTCCGTTAATGGTGATTATTACTTTGTTCAAATTTATCAGTTGGGTGATTACCATTATTTCTTCGATTGTTTTTGGATTAAGCAAATTAGGATTGTATTCAGTTTTAATCTTAATTCCGGTTTTCATCATCGCTTATTTTATGATGCATTGGATCACTAAACCATTAGTTAAAATGTATTCAGAATTAGGTTATCATGGAGAAGAAGAAACTGATTTTATCGGAAGAGTCGGAAAATCAAAATCTAAAATCACAGGAGATAAAATAGGCTCTGCGGAATTTCAAATCGAGAAAGATATCATTACGCTTAACATCAAAAGTCAAAATGGTGAAGAAATTAATTTTGGAGACACCATTATTATCACCGACGAATCGCCTTCAAATCATTATTATTTCGTCATCAAACACATAACCTTAAACAACATTTAACACTATTATGACACTAATATTTCAACTTACTTCGTTTCTTATCGAAGAAATTTTAATCTTAATTATTCACTAAATCAATCAAAATATAATAAAAATCTCATGACAAATTTTATTCTTTTAGCAGTTGGTGTTATCGTTTTCATCTTTATTGCTTTCATCGTCGTTTTAAGCGTTTTCTATAAAAAAGTTCCTCAAGGAAAAGCTATCGTTCGTACTGGTGTTGGAGGTTCGCAAGTAGCTTTCAACAAAGGAATGTATGTAATTCCTGTTTTCCACAAAATGGAAATTATGGACATTTCGATTAAGAAAATTGATATTACTCGTCAACAACACGATGGTTTAATTTGTAAAGACAACATTCGTGCAGATATCAAAGTTGCATTTTTTGTTCGCGTTAATAAATCGGTGAATGATGTAATCAATGTTGCACAAAACTTAGGAACAGAGCGAGCATCAGAACCAGAAACATTAAAAAGTATTTTCGAAGCAAAATTCTCAGAAGCTTTAAAAACAGTTGGAAAAAAATTCGATTTTATCGAATTATACGAAGCTCGTCGCGAATTTAGAGATGAAATTTTAAATATCATCGGAACAGACTTGAATGGATATATTTTAGATGACTGTGCGATTGATTATTTAGAACAAACTGAATTACAATTCTTGAGCCCTGATAATATTTTAGATTCGGAAGGTATTAAAAAAATCACGGAATTAACGGCTCAACAAAATATGAACGCCAACTTAATTCGTCGTGAAGAAGAAAAAGTAATCAAAAAACAAAACGTTGAAGCGCGCGAAGCAATCTTAGAATTAGAGCGACAATTAGCCGAAAAAGAAGAGCGTCAACGCAGAGAAATCGAAAATATAAAAGCGCGCGAAGAGGCAGAAATTGCAAAAGTTCGCGAAGAAGAACGTCTAAAAGCTGAATCTGTTCGTATTACAACAGAAGAGCAATTGGCGGTACAAGAAGAAAATAAATTGCGTCAAATTATTATCGCAGAAAAAAATAAAGTTCGTACTGATGCAATCGAAACGGAACGCGTTGAAAAAGATCGTGCATTAGAGCAAACAGAACGTGAGCGAATTGTGACTTTAGCTCAGATTGATAAAGAAAGGTCTATCGAAGTTGAGAAGAAAAATATTCAAGGCGTTATCAAAGAACGCGTTCTTTTAGAAAAAGGCGTGATTGAAGAGCAACAAGGTGTGAAAGATGTTGAAGTTTACCGTGAAGTTGAGCGTCAGAAACAAGCCGGAATTATTGCTGCATCGCAAGAAGCGGAAGAGCGTTTAATCGAAACTGTAAAAGCTGCGGAAGCGGCAAAAATTGCGGCAGAGCAAGAAGCTGCTCGTCAAGTTATCGAAGCAGATGCACAAAAACAAGTTGCAGAACGCAAAGCGCAAGAGTTATTAATTGATGCGGAAGCTAAAAAAGAAGCTTCTGCAAAAGAAGCTGAAGCTCGTAAAATAATTGCTGAAGCACAAGCAAAAGAAGAAGCTGCAATTGGTCTATCTGAAGCAGAAGTAATGGTTGCAAAAGCAGAAGCAGAAGAAAAACAAGGAACTGTAGAAGCATCTGTTATCGAGAAAAAAGCAGAAGCGTTACGTAAAGAAGGCTTAGCACAAGCAGAAGTTGTTCGTGAAAAAGCATTAGCAGAAGCAAAAGGAATTGAAGAAAAAGCAGAAGCTATGAAGAAACTGGACGGTGTTGGAAAAGAGCACGAAGAGTTCAAACTTCAATTACAAAAAGAAAAAGATATCGAATTGGCTCATATCAACATTCAAAAAGATATTGCTGGAGCCCAAGCTGAGGTGTTATCAAATGCATTGAAATCTGCGAAAATTGACATTGTTGGTGGAGAAACAATGTTCTTCGAAAATATTGTGAAACAAGTTTCGAATGCAAAAGGTTTCGATCATTTAATCGACAATTCGAAACATGCAACAGATATCAAAAATGCATTGATTGACGAAGATGGCGGAAGCGATTTAGCTGGAAAAGTGAGAAGTCTTGCCGATAAATATGGCATTTCATCAAACGACATCAAAAACTTAACAATTACTGCGGCATTAATTAAATTACAGCAAGCTGCTTCTGCTTCTGGAAACAGCGAAGACACAGGATTTATAAATTCTCTTTTCGGAATTGCGAATCAGTTAGGTGTTTCAAATAAAAAAATAGGTTAATCCATTAAACAATAATAGAGTGATTGAATCTATTCGTTTCAATCGCTCTTAATTACAGTTTAATCACCTTCTAGATTTTAATTTAATGCAAGAAGAAAAAAATATTAACGTTACCGAAACGCTTGATGCAGGCGCGTACGAAATCATCCGAAAAAGACTTCTTACACAAAAAGATTTTCTTTCGGAAAGATTAACGAAATTGAATGATGCTCGAAAAGAAGTCTTCAATTCTACCAATTTTGCATTAAGCGCAAACCAAAGAATTACGACAGAAAATACATGCGTCGCACGTGGAATTATCGCGTTCGATAAATTGTGTATTTTTGGTTACAACGTGCATTTCGGTTTACGCACAGACATTCAGTTGAGCGATGTTTTTAGTATTTATCTGTTTCAAGAAAATCAATTTATACCTCAACCTCTCGACTTAATTAACGATCAGAATTTCTTTACAGATTTTCAGAATTTATATAAATATTACCGCGATTCTATCTTTTCTAAATTTCGTAGAAGAGATAATTATTTGTACATGGTTTTCCAAACCAGTAAAAGCGCACAAGATTTGAAAGCGTTTAAATGGTTAATCAAAGACGGAAAATTAATTTATCAAGATGATCGCAGCATTCACGAAGTAAAAAAAGCAGATCAATTTGATTTCGAATGGCAAAAAACGTCAATTGATGATCGTCGATTAGGTAAATTTCCACACATTTCTATTTTAGATAAAATTTTTATCGAAGCGATTGGTGGCGATATTACGTTCAAAATTGAGGATAATACGGATACAGGAAAAGGAATTTTCACTGAAAAAGTTACGCATTTAGATCAACAATTAGACGATGCCGAATATTATTACGCCGATTTAGGAAATCTGATTGCGGTTAAAATCAAACCTTTTCAAGAAGATTTCAGAGCGTATATTTACAATGTTCGCACCAAGGAAGTCATCAATATTCCTGCTCTTTTGGATGCAGCAGTTTTGTTGCCAGACAATCAAGGTTTGATTTTTTCGAATGGCTATTATTTACAAAACGGAACCTATCATATATTCGAAAATAAGTTAGATAATTTTCAATTTTTCCGTCGTGTAAATTCTCCAAACGGAGAAGATTTTATGTATATTTTCAATCAAGATGAAACCAATACATACATTCTTTTATCGTACAATATCATTCAACAAAATGTCGAAACGCCTATTGTTTGCAATGGTTTTACTATTTTTAAAGACGGAAGTTTAATCTATTTCCGCACAGAAGAAGAAGCAACGCGACATCATCAAGTTCAGATTTGGGAAACGCCTTATGTCGAGCGTTTGGTGGAAAATCAAGAAAAAACAAATCATCCATTATACAAAATTGGAAACAAAGACATTGTAAAAGCAATGGCTGAATCTCAAGAAGTTATCCAATTAATTAACAAAGAAGATTCGTACGAAGGTTTGTATGAGGACATTGTAAAAAAAGCGAATAATATTGTTGATGGCTATTTTTGGATCAATGACAAAGATACCTTTGAGCTAGCTATTCCTTTGCTAGAAATCAAAACGGTTGCCAATACAGCGATTGATGAATTTGCAAAAGTCCAAGTTCAGAAAAAATTTGCGCAAGAAACGTTAGAAAAAACGGAAAAATCGATTGAAGAAATCGTTTTCAAAGTAAATAGTACAACGTATAATCAATTGGATTTATTGGTTGAACATTTGGCTGAAGCGCGTAAAATTCAAGGAAAAGTTATTGATTTACGTTCGATTCGTTATATCAATTTAGAACGTGTTCAGGAATTAGAAAATCAATTGCAAGAAGTCAACGAAAATTTATCAACCAAAACAATTGAGTTTCTTTTATTGGATGAAGCGCTGATTCCGTATGAAGAAAAAGTTGCGGAACAGAAAAATTTAGTGGCTTCGATTGAGAAAGTTGTTGACGCTAAAGTAATCGAAGAATCTTGTCTTAAAATTGCTTCCGAATTAGAGTTATTGATTGACATTCTGAACAGTTTAAAAATTGAAGACGCCACGCAAACAACAAAAATCATTGAGAAAATCTCGGTTATTTTTGCTTCGCTTAACGAAGTTCGTGCCCAATTAACACGTCAAACTTCTGCGTTAAAAAGCAAAGAAGCTGTTGCAGAATTTTCTGCTCAAATCACGTTGTTAGAACAAAGTGTGGTTAACTTTTTAGAATTATCAACAACTGCCGAAAAAACGGAAGAATACAATACAAAAATAATTGTTCAACTTGAAGAATTAGAAAGTAAATTTTCTGATTTTGATGATTTCGCCTTGAAAATTGCAGATAAGCGCGACGAAATTATCAAGGCATTCAATTCGAAACGTGAACAATTAGTTGAACAAACCAACAAACGCACCAATTCATTAGAACAAATTGGCTTGCGCGTCTTGAAAAATATCGAAAATAAAGCCAAAACTTTTTCTGAGAAAGAAGAAATTTTAGCGTTTTATTCTTCGGATTTAATGATTGACAAAATGCGTCAAATCATTCAAGAATTAAAGGATTTGAAAGATGTTTCGAAAGCCGAAAATCTTGAAAATCTCTTGAAAAAATCGCAAGAAGATACGCTTCGCGTTTTACGTGATAAAACTGAACTTTTTGTTGATGGACAAAATATTATTGCGCTTGGACAAAATAAATTTACAGTCAATACGCAGCAATTAGCGCTGACTTTGTTGAATCGTAACAACGAATTATTTTATCATTTAACAGGTACAAGTTTCTATCAAAAAGTTAAAAACGATGAGATTTATCGTTACCAAGATATTTGGAACCAAGAATTTGTTTCGGAAAATCAATTGGTTTATCGTGCTGAATATTTAGCTTATCAAGCTTTTTTAGCAAGAAATGAAAACGATTTTGATGCTGAAAAATTTATCAATCAAATCATTGAACAAAATTATTCGGAAGGTTATATAAAAGGCGTTCACAATTTTGATGCGTTTCGAATTTTTACTGAATTGGTCAACATAAATTCGAAATTAGATGTGTTGCAATTTGATGCGCCAACTCGTACAACTGCTCAAATTTTTTGCCATTCTTTAGAAAAGAATTTGCAAGATAAGTTGAATGCAATGATTAATTCGGCTCAATTAATTTTGAAAAATTTCCCGAATTCAAATCGTTTTGAAAACATTCTAAATGAAATCAAATCGCTTTTTGAAAATTGGGAAACAGAATGGGATAAATCACAAACATCATCAGAAAAAGTTTCTCACTATTTATTTACAACTTTCACGAAATATCATGCTTTTTCGATGAGTAGAGAAGCTGAAAAATTTCAAAAAGAGTTTGTAAATTATTTAGAAAAAAATAAAAATTCGGACGATTTTAATGCATTGATTTCAGATGAACAATTTTCTTCAACCGAAAAATTTTACTTGATCGAAAACTGGATTCATTCTTTTATAGATGAAAACGAAAATTATTCGTCATACAGAAATGTAGTGAATGAAGCGGCGACAATGCTTTTATTTTCGAAAGATCAATATCATATAAATGATGGAAATTCTGTTATCAAAATTGAAGATTTGAAAGGAAATCATGCGGTAATTGTTGACGGAATTTATACTCAAAATTATCATGAAATCATTTCGAAATTAGAACATTTTTCAACTGTTGATGTTCCAAATTTTAAATCATTCCAAAAGCTAAAAGAAGAAATTTCTAAATCGTATGAAAAGGATTTAAAAATCGCAGAATTTGAACCAAAAGTTTTGACATCATTTGTAAGAAATAAATTAATCAACGAAGTTTATTTTCCTTTAATCGGAAATAATTTAGCCAAACAATTGGGAACAGCAGGCGAAAACAAACGTACCGCTCGAATGGGAATGTTGTTATTAATCTCTCCGCCAGGTTATGGAAAAACAACCTTGATGGAATATTTAGCCAAAACGATGGGCTTGCATTTTGTGAAAGTAAATGGACCAACAATTGGACATAACATTACGTCAATCGATCCAATCGAAGCCAAAACTTCTGGAGAAAGAGAGGAATTGAAAAAGATAAATCTTTCGTTTGAAATGGCTGATAATGTGATGTTGTACTTGGACGATATTCAGCATTTGAGTGCCGAATTTTTACAGAAATTTATTTCATTAGCCGATGGACAGCGAAAAATTGATGGAATTTTTGAAGGAGAAAGTAAAACCTACGATTTACGCGGAAAACGTTTTTGCATTGTAATGGCAGGAAATCCATATACGGAAAGCGGCTCTAAATTTCAGATTCCAGATATGTTGGCTAATCGTGCTGATGTTTATAATTTGGGTGATGTAATTGGTGATACGGAAACGTTGTTCAATTTAAGTTTGATTGAAAATGCAACAGGAGATAATCCTTATTTGGATAAAATTGCTTCAAAAAGTTTGACAGATTTTTACAAGTTAACAAATTTTGTAACCGAAAATCAAGAACAACTTCCGGATTTGGAAGGCAATTATTTGAAACAAGAAATTGATGATTTTATTGCAGTTCTAAAACATGTGATTAAGATTAGAAATATTGTCGTAAAAGTCAATCAAAATTATATTTCGAGCGCAGCAATGCAAGATGATTACAGAACGGAACCGCCTTTCAAAATGCAAGGTTCGTACAGAAATATGTCAAAATTGGTTTCGAAAATTGTTCCAATGATGAACGAAAAAGAAATTAACGAAACTATTTTAGCGCATTACGAAAGTGAATCGCAAACATTGACAACAGATACAGAATCGAATTTGTTGCGATTAAAAGAAATTGCAGGTTTGATAACTGCTAAAGAAAAAGAACGTTGGGAAACGATAAAAGCAACCTTTGTAAAAAATAACAAACACGGTGGCTTGAATAAAGACGATAAAGTTTTTGCTCAATTGCTCGAATTCAATGAAAATTTGGAAGGAATTATCCAAGCTATTTTGAAGAAATAAACTAAAAGCCGCTCATTGAGCGGCTTTTTTTTATTCACTAAATTTATCTCCTCTGAATATTTTCACAGGATTTCCTCTTGCAATAGACGTTTGATTATTCCATTTTTTTTGAACCAAGTCCTTCAATTTATTGGTTTCAAATCCTTGTAATTTCAATAACAAACGAGTTGTTGCAATTTTTTTGTTCTGATGTTGTGAACGCGAATCCATCGAAACAACTGAAATTCCACTTGGTTGATGTATCGCACGAACAGCCGAATTTACTTTGTTTACATTTTGTCCACCATTTCCAGAGCTTCGCATTGTTTGGTATATAATTTCATTCGGATTGATTGAATTTTCTTTCGGAATTTCTAATTCAAAACAACCAATAAACCAATTTTTTCGTTGATGAAATTTTCGGTATGGACTTTTACCAATCCATAAAATTGCTCCAAGCCAAGTTTTTAAAAACGTGTTTAAATCATTTCCTTCAAGTTCTATAATCACAGATGAAAGTTGATGAAAATCTTTATCCATTTCTCTTTCAATTATGTCAAACTTAATTTCAGATTTTGTGCACGCTTCCGAAAACTTTTTAAAAACATTAGTCACCACAAAATTGCATTCCGCTGGTCCTCTACCCGATGTAAGTTGAATAATTTTTTTCCTCATCATTATTTATCCATTCGTACAATTTTCGGTGTAAAAGTTCCCAACACTTTCACTAATTCAGTCTGTAAATTCATCACCGTTTTTATGTTTTTATATGCCAAAGGTGCTTCATCTACACTTCCGCCAATCAGCTCAATTCCTGCATCTTTCAATTGTGAATTCATAAAACTTTTAGTAATTGTTGATTTACATTTCGCACGCGACATTTTTCGTCCCGCACCATGCGAAGCCGAATTAATACTCAATTCATTTCCCAAACCTTCAACAATGTAACCGTTCGCGGTCATCGAACCTGGAATAATTCCTAAAATTCCTTTTCCAGCTGGCGTCGCTCCTTTACGATGAACAATTCGTTCCGTTCCTTCAACCATTTCTTTCCACGCAAAATTGTGATGATTTTCGATGTTAAAAACGATACGTTTTCCCAAAGCTTTCGCAATTCTTCGGTGAATATCATCGTGACAAGCCTTGGCATATTCGCCAGCCAAATTCATCGCTGCCCAATATTCTTGGCCATCGTACGTGTCCAAATCTAACCAAGCCAAATGCTGAACTTGCTTCGGAAGTGGACATTGTTTCGTCGCCAAATACGTATAATGTTTTGCAATATTTGCACCCAAACCACGCGAACCACTATGCGATAAAACAGCCAAATATTCTCCTGGAATCAAGTTCCATTCAGGTTTTACCTCATCTAATTTCACAATCCCAAATTCAACAAAATGATTCCCTCCACCAGAAGTTCCTAATTGTTGATAAGCTTTTGTTTTTAAACTTTTCAAGATTGGAATTTCATCAAAAATAGAACGTTCAAAAATTTCATGATCCGCTTTTAGTTTATGCGTTTCATACATTCCGAATTTGGTATGATCTTGCAAAATCTGAATCAATTTATGCGATTTTCCTTTCAAAAAACTAGCTGGCAAATCGTAAACCGAAAGACTCATTCTACAACCAATATCCACACCAACTCCATAAGGAATCACCGCATTATCCGTCGCTAAGACACCTCCGATTGGCAATCCATACCCCGAATGCGCATCTGGCATCAAAGCTCCTTTTACCGAAATTGGCAATTTCAATGCATCATATAATTGAAATTTTGCTTGCTCGTCAATTTCATTTTCTCCAAAAATCGAAAAAGGTGAACGCGTTGTTTTTAATTCTTGTAATCTAACCTCAACTGGTTTTATTAATCCTTCCGCAACTTTTCCCCAAATTCCGTGACCGATGTATTTTTCTGGCTCAAGTAAAACTTCTTTTGCTTCGTTAATAATCGTTTGTTTCTTTTCTTTTTTTCTGTATCGATGAATTTGCCCAATTGCAATATTGATCGAATTATTTTTTGGAAAGCCTATTTTTATAAAGTCCTTTCCAGAGATTTTATTTCCCATGATTAATATCTTTTAGATAACTGATGTTCTTTTTCCATCAGCATTTCAGCGATTTCAATCGCTAAATTTTTATTATTAAAAAATTTCCTTTTTGTAAAAGGATTTTTAAATTTTGGTTTTCGTTCATACGAATACCCTCCTCCAACTATTTTCTTTAAAAGGATTCCTTGATTTTTATACTTGTCAAAAAAATGATCGATTTGCGCTTCTTCGCGCTTCAAATCAATATCAAGCGGTTTGTAATACGTAATCATATTTGGTTTTATAATCAATCGAAAACGCCACGGTTGTAGAAATTCATAAATTCCTTTGAAACGTTTTGTCTTGGGATCATACACCTGAATACACACAAAATATAGACGTTCTTCATCATTCAAAATTGAATACGGACCTGAATATTCGTAAGGTTGCAATTGTTTCAACTCTTGAATTCTCTGAACATAAATTCGCTTTCCGTTTCGTTTTCGTTTTTTTACAAACTTTCGCGTTTCTGCATATTGAGAAGTATTTATTTTCTTTAGAATTTGAGTAAAAAACTCAATCTCATTTTCTTTTTTAATATCTTCTCTCAATACAAAATATCGCTCAAAACCTTTTTGACACGGCTCTTTTAAAAGAACAAGCGGAATTTCTTTTTGTTCTTTAAAAATTTCTTTTTGACGTTTATATTTCTCTCTTACATTTTTTTCTTTCGTTGTTTTTACACTTCTTTTCCTCGCTCTTTTTGTTCGTAATTGAGTAGAAAAGAAAATTGAATCTTCCATAAAATGGATTATTTAATTGCAAATAATTATTTTGAAATAATTAGCGCTAACTATTTCTTCTTCGGAAGTTTTTAGAAGTTATTCTGAATCTAGAATGGAATAATAAAAGAAAAAGCCCGAAGAATCCTCCGGGCTTTTGATATAATAAGTAAATTATTTACGATTTATAAGCACGAAGAATGCTCATTGCAAAATCTGTTGCAATAGCTAAAAACTGATATGTCGTTTCTTTGAACATTTTATTTCTTCGTTATTAAATTGTTATACGTTATGATTTTTATCAGTGCAAATTTAAGTCAATAAAATTCACATTTCCAAATCCTTTGTGAAATTTCACTAAAAATAGGGAGAAAAATATTATTGATTTTTAACATTCATTGTATCATACAACGAATAAATTTTTAGATTCTGAATTGTGTTTTTTCCACTAATAATACGAGATTCATTCGGAATTAAATCAAAAAAATTATCATCAAATTGATTATTTTCATCAAGTAAATAAACATCTTTTGCCAAAACATTTGTCGAAATTTCGAATTGGTTATGACTGATCTTTTTGATTTTAATTGTTGATTTTGTTAAAGCTAAATCTTTCGGTTTTTCGAAGAAATAATTTCTCGAATACTTTTCTCCATTTGATTCAAATTCAATTCGAAGAAAAGCTTTAGTTGAAGAAGTTCCTTTCAAAATTTCATCAGTTAATTCCATTATCTTGGTTGAAGAATTTGATAAAATAATTACATCTTTATCATTAGTCCAATGTTTATTTCCATTAAAATCTACCACAGAAAATTTTACTTTTCCTTTCAAATCTTTCAATAAGTCATTTACGATATAAATTTTGTACACATTTTCTTCTTTTTCTACTGAAATTAGCACATTTTCGAAACTTCTTTTCACTTGATAATGTAACGCTTTCCAATTTCCTAATTTATCCAAAGACGACCACGAAGTTACTGGCCAAACGTCATTCAATTGCCAATACAAACTTCCCATATTATAAGGTTTTGCACGTCGATGTGCTTCAATTGCCAACTGAATTCCGCGTGCTTGTAACAATTGAGAAACGTAGTTGTACTGCACAAAATCGGTCGGAACAACATAATCTCGCTGCATATATTCGTTGATTGTTTCCCAACCTTTTGGATGTTTTTGATGCGCTAAAATTATTGCAGAATTTTTACTCAATGTATCTTTTTCAGAAAACATTGATTTCACCGTTTCCAACGTTGGCATTCCTTGAAAACCATATTCAGAAGCAAAACGTGGAACTTTTTTTTCATACGTTTCAAACGGTTCCATTCCCCACCAAACGCCCCAATAATGCGAATCTCCTTGCGTCAAACTTTCTTTTCTTCCCCAACCAATCGAAGGTGAAGACGGCCAATAGCGATTCTCTGATTTTGGTAAAATCGAATCTAAAACATTCGGAATAATATGATGAAAAGTCGTTTGATAATCTTTCCAAATACTCAACGAATCTTGTTTCGACCAGCCCATTTGTTTCTGATATCCCCAATTTTTCCACGCTTCATCAATTTCATTATTTCCACACCAAAGCGCGATAGAAGTATGATTTTTTAGTCGATTCACTTGATCGATTGTTTCTTGTTTTACATTGTGAAGAAAATCTTGATCACCAGGATAAAAAGCACAAGCGTACATAAAATCTTGCCAAACCAACAAACCTTTTTCGTCGCATAATTCATAAAAATAATCGTCCTCATAAATTCCACCACCCCAAATACGAATCATATTCATATTGGCTTCAACCGAACTATTTATCAACTTTTCATAATCATTTTTTGAAACTCGTGAAACAAAATTATCTTGCGGAATATAATTTGCACCTTTTATATAAGTTGGAACCCTATTCACTTTAAAATAAAACCTAGAGCCAACTTCGTCTTTTTCTTGTACCAATTCTATCGTACGTAAACCAAATTTTAAATACTTAAATATCTGTTCATTCCCTTGTTTAATTTTGAATTGATAATCGTATAAATACTGTTCGCCCATTCCATTTGGCCACCATAATTTTGGATTGTGAATCGTTTCATCAATCGAAAAATGATTAATTCCTTTGGTTAATTTTTGAGTGATTATTTTCTGATTAAAATTAATTTCTACAGCTGTATTTTGTTCCGATTGGATAATAAATTTAAACTTTACTTTCGCTTGATTTTTATCCAATTTGACAATTTCATAAGACAAGTCATTCAGTTTTAAATTATTCCAAGAAATAAGTTCAATTGGTTTATAAATCGCAACCGTTACCAATCTTGGTCCCCAATCCCAACCATACTGATATTGCGCTTTTCGAGTAAAAACACGCTCACCTTCTGGTATTTATATGGAAGAAGATTTGCTAATCGTTTTCCTTCATTAGGCGACGATTTGAATTGTATTTCGAGCAAATTATTTTTATCTTTCAGTAAATCTTTGACCGAAACTTCCCAAATTCGAAACATATTATTCGCATCCAGAATTAATTTTCCGTTCAGAAAAACTTTTGCATATGTATCCAATCCATTAAATTTTAACTGAATATTTTGCGCTTTTCGTTCGGCTTCAGTCAAATCAAAAGAAGTTTTGTAGTTCCAATCTTCGTTTTCTACCCATTGCACTTTTGCATCATTAACGTCTTTGTAAGGATTTGGAATAATATTATTTAACATCAAATCGGTATGAACAGAACCAGGAATCTCAGCTTTCAGCCATTTTGAATCTCCTTTTTGTTGAAAGGTCCAATTCTCTAAATTCAAATTTCGAGTCGATTGAGCAGAAAGTTGAATAAATGTAAAAAAAGTAATAACAAAAAATAGTAATCTCCTCATTTTGTGCTGATTTTCATAAGGATAAAATTAGGTTTAAAATTCATATAAACACAAAAGAGATTATTAAAAACAATTTCTTTTGTTGAATACATAATATAGGCTTCGTTAATTATGGGAATAATGAATATGCTAAACTTAGGTTGACTCGGCTATATTTGAATTTCAGAAAAAAGCAACTGATTATTCAACCGATTTGTACAATCAAGATCAAGCGGAAACTACAAAAAAATGGAAATGATTCTTCTATCAATTTAAAACAAGTTATGCGAGAAGAAAATTTAATGGATAATGATTTTGAAAGTGCTAAATTTAGAATTCAAGAATTACATTCAAACTTTTTCAAAACGCTAAACGAGCATTCTAAGCAAAAACTAACACCTCTTAATTTGAAATATTGTTCGTATATCTATCTTGGTTTAGACACCAAACAAATTGCAACTCTTCTTAATATTGAACCAAAAAGTGTACGAATAACAAAGTATCGTTTGAAACAAAAATTTGGTCTAGTAAAAGAAGATGAATTATATACTTTTTTTCATCGGATAATTGCCTAGATTTATTTTTTAGTAAAAAACACACTTCAACTCTCGTTAATTTATTAAAATATAATTCATAATATTTTTCAAAATACTTGCAGTCTGCACGGAAAAGATTATTTTTGCCTATTCGACAAATAGAATATGAAAAATATCCGTAATTTCTGTATTATCGCCCATATTGACCATGGTAAAAGTACCTTGGCCGATCGTTTATTGCAAGTAACAAACACGATTTCTGATCGTGAGTTACAAAATCAAACTTTAGACGATATGGATTTGGAACGCGAACGCGGAATCACAATTAAATCGCACGCCATCCAAATGGAATATGAAAAAGATGGTGAAAAATATATTTTAAATTTAATTGACACTCCTGGTCACGTGGATTTTTCTTACGAGGTTTCTCGTTCGATTGCCGCTTGTGAAGGAGCTTTGTTAATTGTAGATGCTGCACAAAGTATACAAGCACAAACCATTTCTAACCTTTATTTGGCTTTAGAAAATGATTTGGAAATCATTCCAGTTTTGAACAAAATCGATTTACCTTCTGCAAATCCAGAAGAAGTAACAGACGATATTGTTGATTTGATTGGTTGTGATCCCGAAGATGTTTTGCGTGTAAGTGGAAAAACAGGTGAAGGTGTGTTAGAATTGTTACACACAATTATCGAGAAAGTTCCTGCACCAGTTGGTGATCCAGATGCACCGTTACAAGCCTTGATTTTTGACTCTGTTTATAATCCTTTCCGAGGAATTGAAGCTTTTTACAAAGTGGTAAATGGAGAAATCAAAAAAGGAGATCAAGTAAAATTCATGGCTACCAACAAAAAATATGGTGCCGATGAAATTGGAACATTAAAACTGAATCAAGTTGAGAAGAAAGTCATTAAAACTGGAGATGTAGGTTATATTATTTCTGGAATTAAAGAAGCTTCTGAGGTAAAAGTTGGAGATACAATTACATTAGTTGAGAATCCTGCAAGCGAAGCTATTGATGGTTTCGAGGAAGTAAAACCAATGGTTTTCGCTGGTATTTATCCGGTTGACACAGAAGATTACGAAGATTTGCGTGCTTCTATCGAAAAGTTACGTTTGAATGATGCTTCATTAACTTTTGAAGCTGAATCTTCTGCTGCTTTAGGTTTCGGTTTCCGTTGTGGATTCTTAGGAATGTTACACTTAGAAATTATTCAGGAGCGTTTAGAACGTGAGTTCAACATGACGGTAATTACAACTGTTCCTAACGTTTCGTATGAAGCGTACTTGGAAAAAGATCCAGAAAAAATGATTCCGGTTCATAATCCATCTGAATTACCAGATCCATCAGGATTAAATCGTGTTGAAGAACCATATATTCGAGCAGCAATCATTACAAAATCTGAATTCGTAGGTCCTGTAATGAGTTTATGTATTGAGAAACGTGGTGAATTACAATCTCAAAACTATTTAACTCAACATAGAGTAGAAATGATTTTCAATATGCCTTTGGCTGAAGTTGTTTTCGATTTTTATGATCGATTAAAATCTATTTCAAAAGGATATGCATCGTTTGATTATGCACCTTCTGGAATGAAAGCTTCAAAATTGGTAAAAGTTGACATCATGATTAACGGTGAAGTTGTAGATGCTTTATCTGCCTTAATTCACGTTGATAATGCTTACAATATTGGGAAAAAAATGTGTGAGAAATTACGCGAATTAATTCCTCGTCAACAGTTTGATATTCCAATTCAGGCAGCGATTGGTGCAAAAATTATTGCGCGTGAAACAATTAAAGCGTTGCGTAAAGACGTTACTGCAAAATGTTACGGTGGTGATATTTCTCGTAAACGTAAATTATTAGAAAAGCAAAAAGCTGGTAAGAAGAAAATGCGTCAAATTGGACGTGTAGAGGTTCCACAATCTGCCTTCTTAGCGGTACTAAAATTAAACGATTAAGTTTTATTTTATATAAAATATTTAAAGCCATTCAAATGAGTGGCTTTTTTGTATATTTGAATAATTATGGAAAAGTTAAATTTCGGTAAAGATGTATACAAGCTATTATGGAAAGAATTTGAGTATCCTCAAATTGACTATATTAGTGATATTAAATCATCTGTTTCGGTAGACTCTTTACTAAGATTCGTAAACTTACCTAATTATGATTTTATAATAAGTAATGAAGAATTAAAATATAAATTTGAAAAATTTAATTCAGAAATTTCTTCAGATTGTTTAAAAATTATTCATTTTATTTTATTCACTACATTTTATAAATTGTACAATTTATTAAGTTTACAAATTAAGACAATTTCGAAAATTTTAATTTGGTACAAAATTCCAATATTGATAAATGAAAATTTTATTTTAAATAAATTATTTAAAACAATTCAATTGCAAAATAATAATTCGTTTAATTTAATTTTTCATTACAATGAAGAAAATTTTTAAAAAAGATAATATTGATTATATTTCGAGTATACTAAAAAATTTCGCTGGATTTGTATATTATATTACAAAAACAATTTTAGCTTTATTTTATTAATAATATATAGCCACTCACAATAGAGTGGCTTTTTTTTGTAACAATTGGTAAAATATTTGTACTAATAAATTAAATACCAATCGCATGAAAAACATACTAAAATTAGAACAACTTGCTCTATTAATTCTTATGATCGTTCTATATAGTCTCCTAAAATTATCATGGATGTGGTTTGCAATTCTTTTTCTTGCTCCCGATATTTTTATGTTAGGTTATCTTTTTGGAAATAAGATTGGTGCAATATCCTATAATTTTATTCATAATTATTTTACGACAATTTCATTGATTCTTATTGGTTATTTTTTACATATTGAATGGTGTTTGATGATTGGATTTATATTTTCCGCTCATATTTCGTTCGATCGTTTTCTAGGATTTGGTCTCAAAAAATATGATGGTTTCAAGTCCACTCATTTAGGAGATTTATAACATCACAACCTCATCAGTCGAACCTTTCTCCTTAATCTCTGAAATACTTCGCATCGTAATTTCTGAAATTTGTTCCAATGCTTCTTGTGTAAAAAAAGCTTGATGTGCAGTGACCAAAACATTTGGAAAACTCATCAATCGTTGAATCATATCATCTTGAATAATTTCTGCCGATAAATCTTTGAAAAATAATTTTTCTTCTTGCTCGTAAACATCAATTCCCAAATAACCAATTTTATGATTTTTCAAAGCTTCAATCGCTTCATGTGTATTGATTAATCCGCCTCTACTCGTATTAATAATCGTTACGCCATCTTTCATCATCGCAATCGTTTCTTGATTAATCATGTAATGATTTTCTGGCGTCAACGGACAATGCAACGAAATAATATCTGAGCTTTTAAACAACTTATCCAGCTCAACATATTCCACGCCATTATTCATCAATTCTTGATCTGGATACAAATCATACGCAATTATTTTGCAACCAAAACCTTTCGCAATATTGACAAAAGCCTTTCCAATTTTTCCTGTTCCAACAATTCCAATTGTCTTTTGAAAAAGATTGAAACCAAGCAAACCGTTCAATGCAAAATTTTGTTCACGAACGCGATTATAAGCTTTATGCGTTTTTCGGTTCAATGTTAACAACATCGCCATTGTATGCTCTGCCACTGCCTCAGGAGAATATGCAGGGACGCGACAAACTTTAATTCCAAATTCTTTCGCAGCTTCCAAATCGACATTGTTAAAACCAGCACATCTCAAAGCTATAATTTTAACGCCTTTTTTTGCTAAAATTTCAATGACTTGTCGATTCACTTTATCATTCACAAACACACAAACTGCTTGCTCATCTTCAATTGCGTTGACGATATGTGGACCTAAATGTGTTTCATAAAAATTAAGTTCAAAACCGTAATTTTTATTTTCAGCCTCAAAAAAAGTTTTGTCATAAGGCTTAGACGAAAAGAAAGCTATTTTCATTAAATTATTTTTAACTAATTTACGTTTTTAATTAATTGTAAATTACTTTATACTTGATTATAATTTAGTTTTAAATCATTCAAAATTAATTGATCCTCTATTTTTGATATTTTACTAAAAGCTATAAGCTGATGAATAAAAATATCTAACTTCGTGAAAATTCAAATTCACACATGAAAAATATACTTTTATCAACGATTACATTAGCTTCTTTTACAGCTTTTGGACAAAATATTTCGAATCAAGCTATTGATAAAGTCACAGAAAATGCAATGAAAGCATTTGATGTTCCTGGAATGTCTATTGCGGTTATCAAAGACGGGACAATTGTACATTCGAAAGGTTATGGCGTAAAATCTCTTAAAACGGGAGAAAAAGTTCAGTCGAATACAAATTTTGGAATTGCTTCTAACTCTAAAGCTTTTACAGCAGCTGCTTTGGCGATTTTGGTTGATGAAGGAAAAATAAAGTGGGATGATAAAGTGATTACGCACATTCCAGAATTTAAGATGTACAACGGTTATGTAACCAAAGAGTTTACAATTCGTGATTTATTAACGCATCGAAGTGGATTAGGTTTGGGTGCTGGAGATTTGATGGTTTGGCCTGATGGACACAATTTCACTCCAAAAGATATTATTTCTAATATTCAATATTTAAAACCTGTTTCAGATTTTCGTGTAAAATATGATTATGATAATTTATTATACATTATTGCAGGAGTTGTGATTGAAAGAGTTTCGGGGCTGTCTTGGACAGATTTTGTAACAAAAAGATTGTTGGAACCAATTGGAATGACGAATACTGCAGCGAATTGGCATTTGCTAAAAGACAAGAAAAATGCAATTGATCCACACGTTCCAATTGACGGAAAATTGCAAGTGATTGATCGTTATACGAACACCATTTTTGATGCAGCTGCAGGAATTTATTCGAATGTTGATGATATTGCAAAATGGTTGCAATTCAATTTGGATAAAGGAAAAGTGAATGGAAAACAAATTATTTCGGAAAAACAAATGAACGAAATGATAACGCCACAAACTTTACAACCAAATCGTACAACTCCACCTTATAATTCATTATTCAAAGCCTATGGTTTGGGATGGCAATTACAGGATATGAATGGAAAATTGGAAGTTTCGCATACTGGTGGATTGGAAGGAATTGTAACACAAACGATGTTTTATCCTCAAGAAAAATTAGGAATTGTGATTTTGACTAACCAACAATCAGGTGCAGCTTTCCGAGCAATTTCGAATACGATCAAAGATTTTTACTTAAAAAATCCATCTACAGATTGGGTAAAAACGTATGATGATATGATGAAGAAAAATGTGGAAGAAGCCGATGTTATTACTGATGAAGTTTGGAAAACAGTTGAAGCAAATCAAAAAAATAAAGCCATCAAATTTGATTCAAAAAGCGTAATCGGAACGTATAAAGACAATTGGTTTGGTGATGTTGTAATTTATGAAAAGAAAGGAAAAATCATTTTTGAATCGAAACGTTCGCCTCAATTAACTGGTGAAATGTCATTTTACAAAGACAATACTTTTGCAGTAAAATGGTACAATCGTTATTTCCATGCAGACGCTTTTGTTTATGCAGAAATGAAAGATGGAAAAATGACAGGTTTCAAAATGAGAGCCATTTCTCCGTTAACAGATTTCAGTTACGATTTCCAAGATTTAGATTTTACGAGAAAATAAATTTTAATAAATACTAATCAATTACGAAGTTCGAAATTCGAACTTCGTTTTTTCTATTAAAAATGAAATTCAAAGGTTACGCATATGGGCTAATATCGTCCATATCTTATGGATTAATTCCATTATTTATCCTTCCTATAAAACAAGCAAATTTTTCGATGGATACCACATTATTCTATCGATTCTTTTTTTCTGCATTGATTGTCGGAACATATTTATTCATCAAAAAACAATCATTCAAAATAGATGTGAAACAGATTCCATTTTTAATCATTTTAGGATTATTGTACGGAATCTCAGCGGATGCCTTATTTTTAGGTTATGATTATTTAACTCCTGGAATTGCCTCCACATTATTATTCGTTTATCCGTTGATTGTTGCCATCATAATGGCTGTTTTCTTCAAAGAAAGAATTACAATTTCAACTATTGTAGCCATTGTTTTTGTACTGGCTGGTGTAATTTTACTAAGTTTCAAAGAAGGAAAATTCGAGCTAAATCCAATCGGATTAGGAATTGTTTTTATCAGTGCTTTGGGTTACGGATTATATATTGTGACAGTCAACAAATCGAAAGTACGAGATATAAAAGGCTTTACATTAAGCTTTTATTCGTTTCTATTTACAACGATTTATTACGCAACAAAATGATTATTCACAAAGAATCCTTCATTTTACCATCATTAGAATTAACCTTCAACTTTTTTATATTTGCGTTTGTTACGACAGTTGTTTCGAGCATCGCTTTGATTTATGCAATTAAAAACATTGGTTCTACAGCCACTTCTATTCTTGGCGCATCAGAACCTGTGGTTGCCGTTGCTGTAAGTGTTATGATCTTTGGTGAAGATTTTTCGTTGAGTTTGGCTTTAGGAATTTTTATGATTATTCTAGGCGTGACTCTGAATGTAATTGGTGATGCATATCAACAAAAAAGATTGAAGTAATTGTAAATCCTATTTTTAACTTTGCATCAATGAAACAGAAATTTAATCCTGAAGGTTGGAATCGTATAGAGCATTTTAATATGTTCTCGAAAATGGATAATCCGTATGTCGGAGTTGTTGCGGAGGTTGAATGTTCTAAAGCGTACAAATTTGCCAAAGCAAATAAATTGTCTTTTTTCGCAGTCTATTTACATTGCTCGATGTTGGCAGAAAATAAGATTAATGAGTTTAAATATCGCATCGAAGATGATGAAATTTTTGTGTACGATCATTTAGATTGCGGAACAACAATTGGTAGAAAAGACGGAACTTTTGGTTTTGCGTTGATGAATTTTACCGAAGATTTTAATGCATTTAACGCACAACTTCAAGAGCAAATACAAAGTGTAGAAAATTCGGTTGGTTTGCACATCAAAAATGAAGAAATTACCATTGGCTTGGTTCGTCATTCTACGTTTCCATGGTCGAGATTTACGGGATTAGTGCAACCAAGTAACTTTGGAACAGGAGAATCTATTCCGCGAATTATTTTTGGAAAAGCGTATACGCAAAACGATAAAATGTATATGCCTGTTTCGGTTGAGGCGAATCATGGTTTTGTAGATGGTTTTCATTTGGCAAATTATCTGCAAGAATTTGAAAAAGAATTAGGTAAATATTAGAAATAGTAAAAACGAATTTCGAGTTTCGAAATTCGTTTTTTTTATGGTTTATTCTGATTCTGTTTGTGGTTCATTTATTGGTTCAGGTAAAATTATCTTAATATTTGGAAAATATTTTTTATCTTCTTCTAAAATAAAATCTTTATCATACTCGTAATAATGTGATAATCTTTGCAAAATAAATTGATTAGATTCTAAATCTCTTTGAAATCTAATTTTATAACCTTTTATTTCATCTTCAAAAATATCAGTTTCTTCAAAAGGTACTTTAATTGCTTTATTTATATCTACAAATCCTTCAACAATTTTATCATCTTGATTGACTATTAATTTATAAATTATACCATTTATTTTAGTTTGTAAATATTTGTAATCACTATTCAAATTAATTTCTTTTGTTTCAGAAATATAAATGTACAAGTTATCCTCTGTAAAAATAATTCCTATATTTTCGACATTCAGATGATTTGATTTAGCTATTATAGTTGCTTGTTCTAATGCTTGATAAAAATTTTTATTTTTGATTTCTTTTGGAATCGAATTAATCTTGTTTGTTTGACAACCAAAGAAAAACAAAAGAATTAAAACTGAATAAATATATTTCATACAAGTGTTTTAATTAAAGATAATCAATTCACTGCAACTTTTTTATTTAGTTTTTTTGACCAAGAAAAAATATAAATCGTTCCGATAATTGAAGGTACAATCCAAAAATAAATATTATTTCCAAATCCAGCACCTGCAACCAAAAACGCTGTTACTGAAGCGATATAAGCGCCAACCATTTTTCCAACATGATTCATTGTCCATTTTTTATAATTCTCTGGATTCTTGTAAAAAACAAAATCTCGATAAGACATAAATCCTCCTAAAAACCCAAAAATTAAATACAATAATCCAATTGCATTGCTTTTGAAAAGTGGAAGTAATCCAAAAACAATCATCACAATAGATGTGATAAACATTGCTCCAGAAATGATTTTATCCAAATTATTAGAATAATTTTTACGCTTATAATTTAGAATTCTATTTCCAATCAAAATCATATAAATCGTGAAAATACCAATCATTAAAAGAAAAGAATTGTGGTGATTTGGAAAAGCACAAATAATTAACGAAAGAACAGAACTGACTAACATACCAATCGAAAATATTTTTCCCACTTTTTTGTGTGTCGAATTTCCTTTTTTTATAATCATAACAGCTGTACCAGCAACTAAACCAATTCCTCCAAAAAAAGCGTGAATGTAAATAATGATTTTGACTAAATTTTCCATAATGTGTTTATTTATTATGGAATAAAATTAAGTGAAGTCTTTTTTAATTTTAAAAATTATTAACCGAATTGTCGAATTTTACGGATGAATTGTATTACTCTTTTGTTTTCACTGTTTCTATAGCATCATTCATCAAATCAAACTCGTAGCCTTTGTACGCTAAATATGCTTTTACTTTGTTTATTTTCTTGAAAGATTCGCGCTCAGAAGCTAATAAATTGAACTTTTTCTGCGTTAAATACAATAAATTATTCCAATATTTATCCAAATCAATTTCTTCTTTAAATGCTTTTTCGATTAATTTTTGGTCAATTTGACGCATTTTTAATTCTTGACGAAGACGATTTCTTCCCCACATTTTTTGATTGACTTTTCCTCGAACAAAATTATGAACAAATCGTTCTTCATTCAGGAATCCGTAATGAATTAGCTTAAAAATAATCTCATCTTTCGCTTCCGGAATCAAATCAAAATCACGAAGTTTTTTCTCTACTTCCCAATGACAACGATCTTGATAAAGACAATATTTTGCCATTTTATCTTTGATTTCATCAATCGTATAAATCTTTTTTGGGTTGTCTTTAGAGAAATTCATGCAACAAAGTTAAGATTTTAATGAGAGAATTATTTGATTAACTTTATAAGATACCAAAACAAGTTTAAGATGAATCAACAAAAAAACTGAATCATTTCTGATTCAGTTTTTTATTATTTATTTTAAATAGTTGAAGGAAAAAATATGAACTTCTCAATTCTAATTTCTCACATCTCAATACTATTTTATTAAGCTTTTTGTAATTCTGCAATATATTCCGTTGGATTCTCAGCATTGAAAACTGCCGAACCAGCAACTAAAGCATCTGCACCAGCTTCTACCAATTTTGATGCATTTTGTACTCCAACTCCTCCATCAATTTCGATGATAACATTTGCATTTGCTTCTGTAATCATTTTTTTCAATTTAGAAACTTTGTTGTAAGTATTTTCAATGAATTTTTGACCTCCAAAACCAGGATTAACACTCATGATTAGAACTAAATCTAAATCGTTAATCACATCTTCTAAAACAGATACTGGTGTATGCGGATTAAGCGCCACTCCTGCTTTCATTCCTTCTGCTTTTATAGCCTGAATTGTACGATGTAAATGTGTACACGCTTCGTAATGTACCGTTAAAATATCTGCGCCAACTTGTTTGAAAGTTGAGATGTAACGATCTGGATCAACAATCATTAAATGTACATCCAAAACTTTATCTGTTAACGAATTTATTTTCTCAATAATTGGCATTCCGTAAGAGATATTCGGAACAAAAACGCCGTCCATTACATCTAAATGAAACCATTCGGCTTGAGAATTATTAACCATTTCGATGTCTTTTGCTAAATTTCCGAAATCGGCTGCTAAAATTGATGGTGCTACTATTGGCATAATCTTATTTGTTGTTTGTTTGTATTTTGTGGTGCAAAGGTAATGAAATAAAAAAATCGTTGAAAACTCAACGATTTATATTTTTTTAGAAATTGTAACCAACTCGAAAGCCTAAATCTAAAGCAACTCCTGTATTTGTACTTTTTACTTCTGATGTTGTATAATTATCAAAATCATAGTTTGTATATGTTTCTTGATAAAGAGAAAGTCCTAATCCCGTATAAAACTCATAAAAAAAGTTTTGAGCAAAAGAACGTTTAAATCCATAATTGAACGTAATAGAACCTTGTGGATTAACACCTAAATTATCACTATTAGAAATTGTTAACCAATCTGGCGTATAAGTTCCTTTTACAGCAATATAATTCCCAGAATTATTTTTGGTATTTTTTCCTTTGTCAATTCTTCGGTCAAAATTATAATAATAACGTCCTTCTAAAGCTATATTTGTTGTCAAAATATACTCAAAATCACTCCCATAAAAATCGCTATAACTGTATTTAAAACCTCCCAAATAATCTAAAGATCCAACAGCCGTAAAATTTTCGGATAAAGCTTTTTCATATTGAATTCCGATTCCAATAAAACTAACGTTTGCATTAAACAAATCTGTTGCTTTTTCTTGAGCAAATAGTGAAGTTGATAATAAGAGAGTAAATAATAGTTTTTTCATTTTCAGTGTTAATTAATACAATACGAATATAACAGAAAAAATGATTCAGTAAAATTATTTTTAATCCAAGAAAACTCTATTATCAATAAAGTTATAAGGTTCTTCGTCTTTCAATTCTTCGTTGATAATAAAATGAATCGAATCTTTTGACATAAAAATATAAGTGTAAATATCTGCCATTTCATCAGAATCTCTAAACTCATAATATTCATCACCAATAGTACACCAAACGCCTTCATCTTCAGAAAATGTAACGCAATCATCACTGTGAATGGTCTTAAAGTTAACTGTCATTGTACCGTCAACTTTTCTATTGACCATCCAACTATTTGTTTCACCTTTAAAAAATTTCCCATGATCGGTTCCAGACCAAATTCCAACAAATCGTTCATCTACATCCATAGATTTTATAAATTCTTTAATTTGTTTTTGATCTGTTTTATTCATCATAATTTCTATATTAAAATTAGCTTAAAAGTAGCCAATCTATACTTCTTCTCATCTCAAAAAGACTTAATTTGCAGCTCGGGATAAAAAAACAAATTTATGGAAAATAATATGCTTAATCAACATCCAGCAGATATTGCCGAACAATTAACTGCACTGAACGTAAAAGAAAGAAACATCGCTTTTTACTCGCTTTTGAATGATGATAAAGTTGAAGTATTCTCCTATTTTGAACCCGATATTCAGTACGAAATTGTAAAAAGTTTGACGGACGAAGATTTAGCCGAGGTTTTGAACAATCTTGATCCTGATGACCGAACAGAACTTTTTGAAAATTTCCCAGATCAATTAATCAAACATTCCATTAATCTTTTAAATCCTGAAGAACGCGCTACAGCACTAAATTTGATTGGATACAAAGAAGATTCGATTGCACGTTTAATGACACCAAATTATATTCAGGTAAAAGAACATTATACAGTAAAACAAGTTTTGGCTCACATCAAAAAGTATGGAAAAAAAGCCGAAACATTAACGTATATTTTTATTGTTGATGGAAAAAATAGATTGATTGATGATTTAAAAATTGGCGAAATTCTTTTGGCTGATGAAGATACTAAAGTAGAAGATTTAATCGATCATAATTTTGTTTCAATCAAGACGACAACTCCTTTAGAAGATGCGTTAGAAGTTTTTGATAAATACGATCGTTCTGCGATGCCAATTGTGACAGAAAATGATGTTTTGGTCGGAATTGTAACATTTGACGATATCTTGGATCGTATGAAAATGCGTGATACAGAAGATATTCAGAAATTCGGAGGGATGGAAGAATTGGATGTTTCGTATACTAAAACACCTATTGCGGAATTAATCAAAAAGCGCGCAGGTTGGCTGGTTATCTTATTTATTGGCGAAATGTTTACGGCTTCTGCAATGAGTTATTATGACCAGGAAATCGAAAAAGCAGTTGTGTTGGCTTTATTTGTTCCATTGATTATTTCGAGTGGTGGAAATTCTGGTTCTCAAGCGGCTTCCCTGATTATTCGAGCGATGGCTTTGGGCGAATTAAAGCTAAAAGATTGGTGGTATGTAATGAAAAAAGAATTTGCTTCGGGATTAATCTTAGGTGCAATTCTAGGATTTGTTGGTTTTATCAGAATCTTAATTTGGCAAAAAACTGGAATTTATAGTTATGGAGAATATTGGCTATATGTAGCTTTAACAGTCGCTTTATCTTTAATCGTCATTGTTTTATGGGGAACACTTTCTGGATCTTTAGTTCCATTTATTTTGAGAAAAATTGGATTTGATCCCGCAACAGCATCCTCGCCTTTCGTCGCAACCTTGGTTGATGTTTCAGGATTGATTATTTATTTTACAATTGCTGCAATTTTACTAAGCGGGAAATTATTATAACGAAAAACTCCAACTAAATTTAGTTGGAGTTTTTCATTTATTTTTTTCTTGTATCAATAAATTCGTACGTTTCATTTTCTTGTTCAAAAGCCATATTAAATGCTTTAAACTTTATCTGATTTTCATTTAAAATCTGAAACTCATAAACATCTGTTGATTCAGAATCTTCGTGGTATTCGTAAAACTTATTATCTTTTACCCACCATTTTCCTTTTTCTATAGAATTTTCTGTTTTTCTTCCTTTCATTTTAGTTTTAAAATCCAAAACAAAAGTTCCGTCTGCATTTCTTGTCATTGCCCATTCTTTAGATAATCCTTTCACTTGATTATCTTTTTCCGAACCTATCCAAATACCTACAAAACGTTCGTCTGCTTCACCATCTGTCTGATCATATGCAAACCCATCTACAGAGCTTTCCATATCAAAGATTTTTTTCATGGTTTTAGCTTTATATACAGAATACTTTTCTTCATAATAATCTGTCAAATTATTACTTTTTTCTTCTGAATATTTAGTCGTTTTAAAACCTCTTGGTAATTTTCCTTTTTCTAATCTATACTCAATTTTATTTTCATTGATTTTATACAAATAAATATCATTGAAGTTTAATTCATTTCCTTCCTCAAAATACTGATTATTATCTGTCCACCAAGTTCCTGTTTCTTTTGCATAAATAGAATCTCGACCACTCAACAACTCAAAATATAAAATAAATGTTCCATCATTTTTACGGTTGATTAACCATTTTCCATCAATAGGATCAGCTTTTGTTTTAGGAATTGAAGAAGACCAAAATCCAACTAAATTTTGATCAACTTTCTTTTGACCGAAAGTATAAGTTGAAAAAAGTATAAGAGTAAATAGTAAAATAAAGTTTCTCATAAAGTGTTTTAGTATTTATAAAAAAAGCAGCTTATTTAGCTGCTTTCTTATGTTTCTATCGTCCAATATACGTTTTCAAAATCTTAGATCTTGAAGTATGTTTTAAACGACGAATTGCTTTTTCTTTAATTTGACGAACACGTTCTCTTGTTAAATCAAACGTTTCTCCAATTTCTTCTAACGTCATTGGATGTTGACCGTTTAATCCGAAGTATAAACGAATTAAATCAGCTTCGCGAGGCGTTAATGTTTGTAATGCACGCTCAATCTCTACACGTAAAGATTCAATCATCAACTGTACATCTGGAGATGGAGATTCACCAATGTTTAATACATCGTATAAGTTAGAATCTTCTCCTTCTACTAATGGTGCGTCCATTGAGACGTGACGACCAGAGTTTTTCATCGACTCTTTTACATCACCTTCAGACATATCCAAAACTTCAGAAATTTCTTCTGCAGATGGAGCACGTTCATGTTCTTGCTCTAATAAAGCATAGGCTTTATTAATTTTATTGATCGATCCAATTTTATTTAATGGTAAACGTACAATACGAGATTGCTCTGCTAATGCTTGTAAGATAGATTGACGAATCCACCAAACTGCATACGAGATAAATTTGAAACCACGTGTTTCGTCAAAACGTTGTGCAGCTTTAATCAAACCTAAATTTCCTTCATTAATTAAATCTGGTAAACTTAAACCTTGATTTTGATATTGTTTCGCAACAGATACCACGAAACGTAAGTTTGCTTTTGTTAATTTTTCTAAGGCAACACGATCTCCTGCTTTGATACGTTGTGCTAACTCTACTTCCTCCTCCGCTGTAATCAAATCTACTTTACCAATCTCTTGTAAGTATTTATCCAACGACGCAGTTTCACGATTTGTTACCTGCTTTGTAATTTTAAGCTGTCTCATTTAACTAAAACCCTCCTATTATTAATGATTATTATCAATTTCTTTTGGCATTTTATCAACACCACTATATATGTATACGCAGATAACTGAAAAAGGTTACAAAATATTGTAAAATATTTCAGAATTAATGTCTTAAAACTTCGTAAATCATTTGTGCAGAGAGTTTCGCTGTGGAGTTATCAACATCAAAAAGCGAATTATATTCAACCAAATCAAATATTTTCACTTTGTTTGAGTTCATCAAAACCTTCAAAATATATTTAACCTGAAAAGGTGCCAAACCATTAATTGTCGTTGCACTTACACCTGGCGCATAAGCTGCATCAAAAACATCCATATCCAACGAAACATAAAGCGCATCAAATTGTTGAACAATCGTTTTCAAATCGTCTAACACTTTATTCAAATTGAAATGCACTTCATCTGCCAAAATAAAATTAACGTCTAAATTTTCTGCTCGTTGAAATAATGCTTTCGTATTTCCTAACTCTTGAATACCGATTGGAATATAATTGAACTTCATTTCATTTTCTTCGCAATACTTAGCCATTTCGTAAAAAGGCGTTCCTGAAGTTGATTGTGGATTTGGCGTTCTCAAATCAAAATGCGCATCAAGATTGATAATTCCAATATTTTTGTATGATTTTGCTAAAGCCAAAAAATCGCCCAAAGCCGTTTCATGTCCACCACCAATTACAATCGGAAAATGATTTTGTCGAATGATTTTATTAACTTGATTGATTTGTTCTTCTCGCGCAGATTCTAAATTTTTATCATCACAGTGAATATTTCCAGCATCGAAAATAAAATCAGTTTCAGAAAAATGTAAAGGTAAATTCGCTAAACTTTTTCGAATCAAATCTGGCGAATTTTTAGCACCAATTCTTCCTTTATTTCGTTCAACACCTTCTTCTGAACAGAAACCTAAAAATATTTTTGGTTGAACGGATGATGATTTAAATTTATCGTAGTCAGAAATTACTTGATGAATTCTTAAACCTAATTCTCCATCTTCAGAATCAATTCTTCCTGTCCAAATTTCTCGATTAAATGGTGTTTTTTGCATGATTAATAAAATTTAGGTAACGACAAATTATATTTTACAGTTACAATACGGATCGCCGCGATAATAGCGCCCGAAACGATGAAATTGATATTACGATCTAATCCAAAATTATCAAAAATTAAATACATCACACCTCCTGCGATACATGCCATTGCATAAATTTCTTTCACAAAAACCGTAGGCGTTCTATTCATCAAAACATCACGTAACATACCACCCATTACAGCGGTCATCATCCCCATCATCACAGAAATAAAATTGTTTGCTCCCAAAGAATGTGCTTTCTCTAAACCTACTATTGTAAATAACGCAATTCCCAATGTATCGAAAAGCATTAATGTTACTCTTAATCGTGAAAAATATTTAAAAAATAATCCTGCCAATAAAATTCCAGCAAAAACTGCGTAAATGACATTCATATCATTTATCCAAACTAACGGATAACTGTTAAGAAATAGATCGCGTAAAGTTCCACCACCAACAGCCGTTATAAAAGCAAAACAAGCAATTCCGAACCAATCATGTTTTTGTCTTTCATCTCCAGCTAAAGCACCAGAAATAGCAAACACAACCGTCCCAAATAATTCAAAAATGTATTGAATTTCCATCTATAAAAAATTAGTTCGCTAAGATACGAATCTATAAATTAATGGCTTTTGAATTTCGGTAATGATAAGTTATACTTAATTGCAGTCAAACGAATTGCGACAATTACAGCCCCCGAAATAAAGAAATTGATGTTACGATCAAGTCCCAATTTCCATAAAATCATATAAATAACTGCACCACAAAGACATGCAAACGCATAAATTTCTTTCTTGAAAATAATAGGAACTTCGTTCAACATCATATCGCGAATAATGGATCCAAAAACCGCCGTAAACATTCCCATTACAGGTGCAATTACAGGATGAATTCCAAGATTTAGAGCTTTTTCTAAACCAACAATCGTAAATAAAGCAATTCCTAACGTATCAAAAAGCATAAATGTTTTACGAAGTTTCAACAGAGGCTCATAGAAAATTGCCGCTAAAATAACACCAATCCCTACTGCATAAATAAGATTAACATCCTTTATCCACATAATTTCAACGGAAAGTAAAATATCACGAATTGTACCACCTCCAATTGAAGTTAGGAAAGCAATAAAGGTTACACCAAACCAATCGTTACCAGATTTTTCATCTGCTGCTAAAGCGCCCGAAATTCCAAAAAAAAGTGTACCAAATAATTCGAAAAAATATTGAATCTCCATTTCTATTGTATTAAATCATATTGTGTTGTGCTCTGTCAAAAATAAACACTTTTCTTTTTTAACGATGTTTAAATATACAATCGAAAATAAAAAAAGACCAACACATTTGTTAGTCTTTTTGTTAATATTAATAATAATTTGTTTTTTCTAATTGCTTTTCATCAATCGGATCTTCATCCAAATAGCGTTCTAAACTATCATCCAACTCTTTCATCCAAGGTGTGTGATGTTTTTCTGCTTTCGTTTCGTCCATAACTGAGGTATAGGTTTTATCTCGATAAGTTAAAATATTTTCTTCTTTATCTTTTAACCAAGATTTGAACATATTAGCAACTTTATCCAAATCGAACATAGGATAATCAGTTAAATGAATTAAATCCTTCAAATAATCAGTTTGAAAATCAACATGATCATCAGCAGAAATCGATTGTTTTTCATAATCAACCCATTTCTGAATATCTTTTTGAATTTCTTCTTTTGAAGGTAAATTAATTCGTCCCAAAATATAATCACGTGCAAACCATGCTTGCGCATCAAACATATTAAATGTGTAATATTGATCCTGCATTCCCAAAAATAACAATTGAGCATTTACATCTGATATTACACCTTTATACATTCCTTCTGGATACAAACAATTTTTGGTTTTTAAACGCAAATTATCTGGTAAAAACGGAAATTTGTGTTGATAACCTGTACACATAATTACTGCATCAAACTCTTTTGATGTTCCGTCTTTGAAAAATGCTTTCTTATCTTCAAAATGTGTCACTAAAGGCAATTCTTTTATCCCTTCGGGCCATTTACAATCAATCGGGTTTGTACGATAAGAAATTATGACCGATTTAGTTCCGTGTTTATAGGGGTCAGTCGACGAAACGGAAAAAATAGCACGTTAACAATTTAATCTATAATTTAATGGATTTATAATAGGTAAAACAAATACTTTATGAATTTCTTAGTGGCCTAAATTCTCCATTCTTCAATTTTATTTGATTGTTCCACACATAATCTCCCGTTAAGTGAATATGTTCCCATCCTAAGGGAGACAGATATTGAAGTAATTCTTCATTAATTTCTTCTCCTTGCTCTTTCAAATACTCTACTACTTTTTCAATATAAACTGTATTCCATAAAACAATAGCAGCCGTTACCAAATTAAGACCGCTTGCTTTATATCGTTGATTTTCAAAAGTTCTTTCACGTACCTCTCCTAGTCTATTAAAATATACTGCTCTAGCTAGAGCATTTCTAGCTTCACCTTTATTAAGTCCCGCAGTAACTCTTCGCCTAAGTTCTGGACTCATATACCAGTCGAGCATAAATAAGGTTCTCTCAATTTTACCCAATTCTCGCAATGCTACCGCCAGTCCGTTTTGTCTTGGGTAGCTTCCAATCTTCTTTACAATCAATGAAGCGGTAACAGTTCCATTTTTTATGGAAGTAGCCAATCTTACTATTTCATTCCAGTTTTGAATGATTTTTTTACTGTTAATTGTACCTCCTATATGTTCTGATAAAGCAGAATATTCAGTAGATGCTTCAGGTATGAAGAGTTTCTTATCATTCAAATCTCTGATTCTTGGTGCAAATTTAAATCCTAATAACTGCATCAAGGCAAACACATGATCGGTAAATCCAGCGGTATCAGTGTAATGTTCTTCTATCTGTAGATCAGATTCATGATATAGTAATCCATCTAATACATAAGTCGCGTCTCTTACACCTACATTAATAACTTTAGTATGAAATGGAGCATATTGATCAGAAATGTGTGTATAAAACTGAACTCCTGGAGAACTTCCATATTTAGGGTTAATAGTACCTGTCCTTTGCGCATAGCTACCTGTAGCAAAACGTTGACCATCTGAAGAAGATGTTTTTCCTTCTCCCCAGTAAGAAGAAAAATGGTGCTGAGTTTGTTTATTTATAATTTTAGCTAAAGCTAAAGAGTAAGTATCATCTCTAATATGCCAAGCCTGAAGCCAGGAAAGTTTTGCGTAAGAAGTTCCTGGAGAAGCTTCCGACATTTTCCTTAATCCAAGATTAATAGCATCTGATAATATGACAGTTAGTAATAGGTTTTTATCTTCTACTTTATTTCCGGATTTTAAATGGATGAACTCATCTGTAAAATTTGTCCACTGATCGACTTCTTTCAAGAGATCAGTAATTTTAATAAGAGGAAGCAACCCGTATATTTTTTTTCCTAAAATTTCAGCTTCTTCAGGAACTGTATTTTCAAGAGGTTTAATCTTTATTCTGTCATTAATAATTGAAGAGTCTGGGAGTTCATTGTTTTCAATAAGTTTACAAACAGTTTGTATTTTCTTGGAAAGAATTCTCATTCGCTGTGAAAGAAACTCTTCTCCATTCAACACTACATCAAGAGGAACTGTATTTTTATCTCTCATTTCAGTAAATTTCTTTACAGGAATAAGATAATCTTCGAAATCTTTGTATTGTCTAGACCCCTTAACCCAAAGATCTCCAGAACGTAAATGATTTTTAAGTTCTGAGAATAGACATAATTCATAAAATTTTCGATTGATTCCATTCTCAGTAAAAACTAAATCTTCCCATCTTTTTCTGATGAAACTTGAAGGAATATTTTCGGGTAGTTTTTTAAGTTTTCCATCATATAAATCTATCAAAATACTTACTGTCTTTAAAATATCTTCTGCTACAGGAGCAGAATGAATTTCTAATACTTTCAAAAATTCGGCACCATACTTTTTTATCGTGAAATATTTATCTGATATAAAATAAAGTGAATCAAAATTCTGTTTAACCGTTAAATCTTTAGTATCCGATATACTTTTAGCTAAATCTTCCCATGAAACAACTGATTCTACAGCACTAAATGGATCTTCTCCTGTTTCTTTAGCATCAAGAAGTGCATGACCAATTTTTAAAAATATATCAAGCTGTTTTCCCATAGATTTCCCCGATTCTTGCATTTTTTGAGATTGAGTATTTTTAGCATACTTGAAAAGAGAACCAATTATTTTATCATTCATTTCTATAATTTCATCAATAATAGAAGCTTTGGTTTCAATCAAAACGGCTATTAATGTTGCATATCTGCGAGACTCTTCAAAATCTCTTAAATGCTGGGGTGTCATCTGTCTACCTTCTCTCGCAATTTTAAGTAGTCTATTCTGATGAATATCTTTTCCAATATCTTTATGAAGGTTTATTTCTTTTATAAATTTTAAACGTTCTATATGAATCAATAGGCTTTTAGAATTAACAGATTTTGGTGATTGTTTTAACCAGTTAAGATAACTAACATTGCTTTTTTCTTTTGAATTAAGAAGATTATCTAGGATATCTTTTTGTGTTATTGATAATGAAAAAGTTAGTTTGTCAAAGATTTGTTTTTCTGCATTCATTAAGGCTTCTGAACATAAATTTTCGATTGTATTAATAGATGGTTGTAAAATTTTATATTTCTTAATATCTTTTATAAATTCTTGTACAATTAGAATTCCTTTATCTGTTTGTAAAGAAATGTTCATTAAGTAATTAAAATAATAATTGTAATCTTGATTATTAAACATTCTATACCCATAAATAGATTGTATTAATGATAGATGTTCCCTTCTAGTTTGCGCTCTTTTCCCATATTTTAACCATTCTTCACTAGGAATATTAAGTTGTAAGCTTAAAAATTGTATAATTTTATCTGTAGGATATTCATCTACTGGAAGTATAATACCTGGACACCTCATGTAACTCAAAAGAACAGCAAAACCTAATTTATTAGATTTACCCCTACAATTACTCTCTATGATAGAAATATCTTGTTCTGATAGACTATAAATTCTAATAAATTCATCTTCTAATTCTGGAAGTTGAATCAATGTGTTTTTATCAAATTCTGATAATATTTTTTTTCTAGGCATTTCATTACAATATAATAACAAGAAAAACGACCGTTTTTCTTGTTCAATTAAAAGTAATAATAATCCATTACATATATACAAGATAACTCATTAAGAAAAACAAAACAAAGCTTTATATTTGTTTTAATCTTTTAGTACATATGGTAGATATAGGATATATAAGAGTATCAAAAAGCGATGGAAGCCAATCTTTGGATTTACAATTAGACGCTTTAATAAATGCAGGAGTTGATTCAAAAAGAATTTATAAAGATTTAGCTTCTGGAAGAAAAGATCATAGACCAGGACTTGAAAATTGTCTTAAAGCATTACAACCAGGAAATAACTTAGTAATATGGAAACTTGATCGTTTAGGAAGAGATTTAAAGCATTTAGTCAATATGGTAGATGAATTGAATAATCAAAATATTGGACTAAAAGTATTAGCTGGAAATGGGGCTCAAATAGATACATCTACAGCTAATGGTAAACTGATTTTTGGAATATTTGCAGCTTTAGCAGAATTTGAAAGATCACTTATTATTGAAAGAACAAAAGCGGGGTTAGAAGCAGCTAGAGCAAGAGGTAAAAAAGGAGGAAGACCTAGAAAAATGGATATAACGACAATTAAAATGGCAATGTTAGCTATGTCTGATAAAAATGCAGTAGCTAAAGAAGTCGCAAAGAAGCTTGGAATTACAACGACGACATTGTATATGTATATTAATGGGGATGGATCAGCAAAAGAAGTTGCTTTAAAAATCTTGAATAATAAATAATATTTATTTAAAACATATTAATCATAGATTAAATTGTTAACGTGCTATTTTCTCCGTTTCGTCGACTGACCCCTTTATAGCATTGTACCGCAATATCTTCTGCCGAATAACTACTACCAATCAATAAAATTTCTTTGCCTCTAAATGGATCAGCTCCGCGAAAATCATGCGCATGCATTACATTTCCTGTATAATTCTCGATACCTTTAAAATAAGGCATATTTGGTGTAGAAAAATGTCCAGTTCCGACAATTAAATAATCGAAATATTCTTCGAAAGTTTCATTTTTCTTTAAATCATCAAAAACAACGCGAAACTGTTTTTTATCCTCTACATAATCTACCCACCTTGCAACGGTATTAAACTGAATGTACTTTCGCGCATTACTTTGTTTAATTCTCCCTTCTATATAATCGAATAATACTTCTCTAGGTGGATAAGAAGATATTGTTTGACCAAAGTGTTCAGAAAATGTATAATCTGCAAATTCTAAGCATTCTTTTGGTCCATTCGACCATAAATATTTATACATACTGCCATGCAATGGCTCTCCGTATTTACCTACTCCTGTACGCCAAGTGTAGTTCCACATTCCTCCCCAGTTGTCTTGCTTCTCAAAACATTTAATTTCTGGAATTTTGTTACCTTTTTTCTCTTCTGACTCAAATGCTCTTAACATTGCCAAACTACTTGGTCCAGCCCCGATAATGCCTACTTTTAAACTCATGAATTGTTTTTAATTAAACTTATATGAACTACTCAACTATCTCTCGATAGTAATTGATTTTTATGTCTGAAACGACCTGATATAGAAACTAACTTCTATAAAAACTGTGTAAAACAGAATAGAATGAGTAATCTAATGATTACAACATATAAAGAGATAGAAAACCTCTTGCTGAATAAATAAAATTTTATTCAAAATTAAATTATTCTTCAATGTACTAAAATTATAGCAGATGGACAAATATTAATAAAACATAATGATAAGCGTAATTATTATGGCGTTCCCTTCGGTCGGGCTATCCGTTGCAATCTTTTGTATAAGAAGATTAGAAGTGATTACAGAAAAACCAATTCCTCCAAAAGGATTTCCACTACTATCCCTAACGCGGGTTTTAAGTTCTGAGTTATAAGTTTTGAGTAATAAGTTATAAGATGTAAGATTTAAGGCTTACAAGAATAGAAGTAAAAGTTGAAATATCCCCTTGAGGGGATTATAGGGGTGTCTTCGAGTTATGAATAGTAAGTTCTGAGTTAGTTGTAAAAAGGAAGCTTCTTGTTTTATAAAACATAGTTTGGAGATGCGTTGAAGTAAAACTTACATTTTACTTAATACTTAATACTTTGTACAAAAAAGTATAACCACAAAAAAAGCCTCAAGAAAATAATCTTGAGGCTTTT